>NZ_BAABAT010000014.1:0-245908 GCF_039537565.1 Dactylosporangium darangshiense | reverse complement strand
CGCCAACTACAGCGGCACCGGATTCGCCAACGGCGACAACGCCGTCGGCAACTACCTCGAATGCACCGTCACCGCGCCCAACGCCGGCCCCGGCACCTTCATCATCCGCTACTCCAACGGCACCACCACGAACCGACCCGCCGACATCAGCGTCAACGGCACCGTCATCGCCGCGGCCGCCGCCTTCGACCCGACCACCAACTGGGACACCTGGGCCGACAAAACGGTCACCGCCAACGTCAACGCCGGATCGAACACAATCCGGATCACCGCCACCACCGCCCTGGGCTACGCCAACCTCGACTACATCGACGTCAGCGTGGCCGCAGCGTCCACCGACTACCAGGCCGAAACGGCCACCGTCTCGCAAGGCACCGTGGCGAGCAACCACACCGGCTACACCGGGACCGGGTTCGTGGACTACACGAACATCGCCGGGTCCTATGTGGAGTTCTCCGTGAGCGCGGCGGCGACGGGTACCGCGCAGCTGACGTTCCGGTACGCCAACGGCACGACCGTGAACCGGCCGATGGACATCACCGTCAACGGCAACTCGGTCGCGTTGGACCTGCCCTTCGGCGCGACCGCCGACTGGGACACCTGGGCTGACAAGACCATCTCCGTCTCTCTCAACGCCGGCACCAACACGGTCCGCGCCACCGCCACCACCGCCAACGGTGGTCCGAACCTGGACCGGCTGCGGGTCACCGGACAGACCGACTCGATCGCACCCACCACACCAGGCCAGCCCAGCTGCGCCAACATCACCGACACCAGCATCAACCTGTCCTGGGGCGCCTCCACCGACAACATCGCCGTGACCGGCTACGACATCTACCACGACGGCAACCTCCTCGCGCAGTCCGCCGGCACCGGCACCAGCACAACCCTGACCGGGCTCACCCCCAACACCGAGTACCGGCTGTCGGTCTTCGCCCGCGACGCCGCCGGCAATGTGTCGCTGTCCAGCGCCCAGGCCATCTGCACCACCCTGCCCAGCACCGACACCCAGGCCCCGACCGCACCGGCCAGCCTCAGCTACTCCAACCTCACCTCCGGCAGCGTGACCCTCACCTGGGCCGCGTCCACCGACAACCGGGGCGTCGTCGCCTACGACGTCCGGATCGGCACCACCGTGGTGACATCGGTCAACGGCACCCCACCGGCGACCACGACCACCGTCACCAGCCTCGCCTGCAACACCCCCTACACCCTCAACGTGGTCGCCCGGGACCTGGCCGGCAACACCTCGCCGCCGAGCAACACCGTCACCTTCACCACGCCCGCGTGCAGCGGCGGCGTACCGTCGGCCATCGCCACCTACTCGACCGGCTGGACCATCCCCTGGGGTGTCGCCTTCGCCCCCGACGGACAGTCGGCGCTGGTCACCGAACGCGACGACAAGGTCGCCGCCGGCCAGTTCCGGGTGTACAAACTCGCCACCACCGGCGGCACCAAAACCCTCGTCGGCACCGTCCCCAACGTCGTCACCACCAACGGTGAAGGCGGACTGCTCGGCGTGGCGTTCGACCCCAACTGGGCCACGAACCACTTCGTGTACCTCATGCACACCGCATCCGAGGGCAACCGCATCGCGCGCATGACCTACAACGGCAGCACCCTCACCGGATACACCACCCTGGTCACCGGCATCGCCAAAAACCGGTACCACAACGGTGGCCGGCTCGCGTTCGGCCCGGACGGCTACCTCTACGCCACCACCGGCGACGCCCAGACCGGCAGCAACGCACAGGACAAAAACTCCCTCAACGGCAAGATCCTGCGGATGAAAACCGACGGCACCCCCGCCCCGGGCAACCCGTTCGGCACCCTCGTGTACAGCTACGGCCACCGCAACCCCCAAGGCATCGCCTGGGACTCCCAAGGCCGGCTGTGGGAAGCCGAGTTCGGCAACTCCATGTACGACGAACTCAACCTCATCAAACCCGGCCTCAACTACGGCTGGCCCACCTGCGAAGGCACCTGCACCGTCACCGGCATGCAAAACCCCAAACGCCAATGGCCCGTCGACCAGGCATCACCCAGCGGCATCACCATCGTGCGTGACGTCGTCTACATGGCCGCCCTACGCGGCGAACGCCTCTGGCGCATCCCCATCCTCACCGGGGAAACCACCGGCACCCCCAGCGCCTACTACGTCGGCACCTACGGCCGCCTCCGCACCGTCACCAAAATCCCCGGCGCCGACGCCTTCTGGCTCACCACCACCAACTGCGACAACAACGGCGGCGCCAGCAACGGCTCCGACCAGATCATGCGGGTCACCGTCACCTGACCCGCTGCGGCGACCGGTGGTCGCGGGACTGCACCCCGCGACCACCGCAGTCGTCACCACAGCACGCGGGAGCGCTGGTCGACGCCGGGTCCGCCGTAGGGGTAGTCGGACACGATCGGCGCGCTGGCCTCCGTGAGCAGCGCCGTCTCCTGCTCGGTCAGGTGCAGATCCGCCGCGGCGAGGTTGTCGTCGAGCTGCTCGACCGTGCGCGCGCCGAGGATCACCGACGTGACGGCGGGGCGGTCCGCGACCCAGGCGAGCGCCACCTGCGCCATCGACACGCCGCGCCCCTCGGCCACCTTGCGCACCGCGTCGAGGATCTGCCAGGTGCGCTCCTGCGCGTTGCGCGGGGCGTACGCCTCCATGCCGCGCCGCGGGTCCTCGCCGAGGCGGGTCGCGCCCGTCGGCTCGTTGTTGCGGGTGTACTTCCCGGACAGCCAGCCGCCGGCCAGCGGCGACCATGGCAGGATGCCGATGCGCTCGTTGCGGCACACGTCGACCAGCTCGAACTCGATGTCGCGAACGAGCAGGTTGTACTGCGGCTGCAGGGTGACGATCGGCGCGAGCCCCCGGAACTGGGTCAGCAGCGCCGCCTTCTGCAGCTGCCAGCCGAGGAAGTTGCTGACGCCGGCGTAGCGGATCTTCCCGGCGCGCACGGCGTCGTCGAAGAACCCGAGCGTCTCCTCGATCGGGGTCAGCGGGTCCCAGGCGTGCGCCTGGTAGAGGTCGATCGTCTCGATGCCGAGCCGGCGCAGGCTCGCGTCCAGCGCCCGGGACAGGTTGGTGCGGGTCAGGCCGGCGTCGTTGGGCCCGTCCCCCATCGGGAAGCGCCCCTTCGTCGCGATGACCAGCCGGTCTCTCATCCCGGGCCGGGCCGCCAGCCAGCGGCCGACGATCTGTTCGGAGGCCCCGCCGGCGTACACGTTGGCGGTGTCGACGAAGTTCCCGCCTTGCTCGACGTACCGGTCGAGCTGGGCGTGCGACACCTCCTCGCTGCTCTCCTTGCCGAACGTCATCGTGCCCAGGCACTGGGCGGACACCACTGTGCCGGTGCCGCCCAAGGTGCGGTACTCCATCCGTTGCTCCTTCGACGTGATCTCAACCCCGAGTCTGCTCAACTCGTACCACGTCGTCGAAGCGGCGGTCGTCCAGGCTGCTGGGCAGGGCCTCGGCGCCGTCCTGCTGTGCTCCACGTAGGTGGAGCACAGCAGTCACCGACGTGTCAGTATGATCTTCGCGTGCTCGGACGTCTCCTGCGGCGCGGCTCGGCGCCTGTCATGCCGGAACCCGACCGCGACATGGCGCTGGACGATCGGGAGCTTCGCGCGGCGCGTGGCCTTGCGGTTGCCGGCGACTGGGCGGCCGCCCGCGATATCGTCGCCACCGCCGGTGCCGACTGGGAGCGTCGCGGGCTTCGGCTCAAGGTGCTGGCCGAGGCCGCCCCGCAGGATGCCGGCGGATGGCTCGATGCCTGGCTGCTGGACGCCCCGGACGACCCCATAGCGGTGACCTTGAACGCGGCCGCGCTCAGCGACAGGGCCGGCAAGGCGCGAGGCGCCGCGCCGGCGGCGCAAACCTCGGAGGAGCAGTTCCGCTCGTTCGCCGAGCTGTCCGAGCGATCGCACGCCGAGGCGGTGCGTGCGCTGACCCTCGCGCCTGACGACCCGATGCCGTGCACCATCCTGCTGGGATCCATGTTCGCCGTCCGTGATCAACGCGGTGCCTTCCGCGAGGTACTCGCTGAGGCAAGGCGACGGGACCGGTACAACTTCGATGCTCATTGGACCGCCGTCAACTTTCAGTGCGAGAAGTGGTTCGGCTCGCATCGCGCGATGTTCGACCTTGCCCGCGAGACAGCATCCGAGGCGCCGGCCGGCAGCGGCGTCACGATGCTGCCGCTGTTCGCACACCTCGAGTACGCGATGCGGCAGTACTGCTGGGGCAAGGTCAGCAGGGACGGACTCATCAACTGCCGTCGGTACTTCCAGCGCGACGATGTCCAACGCGAGCTCGACGCGTGCGTGACGAAGTGGCGCTCGCCCGGTCCACCGGTCCACGCCCGGGCACTCGTATGCGAGAACTGGCTTGCCGTCGCGTATGCGCTCTCCGGCCGCCGCGACGAGTGCGCGGCGGTGTTCGGCCGGATCGGCCCGTACGTCGCCTCGCACGTCTGGGCGTACTTCTTCGGTTCCACCGTGGGCGGCTTTGTAGCGAACTGGAAGTGGGCCAACCGCGTCCGCTGACCGCTGCGTTGCGGAGGCATCCGTCGCAGCCGATCCGGATGCTCCCAGGTTGCCCCGGCTAGACGCTCGACGAGGCCCATGCCATCGCACTCGCGCATGGTGCTCACGCCATCGTGCGGCACATCGAGCAGGCGAGAACGCAGATCTGACGTGCGGCCACGGCAGACGTTCCGCCGGCCTCTCGCGGGCGGCGTTCAGCCGATGCCGTCCAGCAGCGCGCGCAATGCCGCGCAATGCGCCTCAAAGGCATGGCCGCCGGCACGGGTCATCCGGTACGTGGTGCTAGTCCCGCGGCCGTGACCGTCCTTCGTCGCGGTCACGTAACCGGCCGATTCCAGGGTGGCCATCTGTTTGGACAGGTCCGAATCGCTGAGCTGCAAATGCTCCTTCAGAAAGCGGAACGAAACCGACGGCGCATTGGCCAGGATCCCCATCGCGGCGAGGCGTTTGGGGACATGAATGATCGGGTCCAGACCGTCGATCACGTAAGTCGCGACCTTACCGAGGCGGCCGCTTTGGCGTAACGACGCTCATAGATCGCCAGCCCGGCCGTGGCCAGAACGAACGCAAGTCCAGCGGCTACCGGCACTCCGCCCAGCCACCAGCCGGCGGCCACGACCAGCACGACCACGGGGAGCGTGAGCAGGTAACCCCGCCAGACGGCCGCGATCTCCGGCGGCGGTGTGCCCCTGCCCGGCATGGGCAGCGCACCGTGCCGGCGGCGCATCCAGGTCAGGAAGACCAGCTCCAGCACCAACAGGATGGCCAGGGAGCTTGCGAACAGCGCGGCGTTCTCCCGCCACCACGTGAACGCCCCAATCATCGCGGCCGCCCACAGTCCTATGGACGGGGAGTACCACCACGGCGTAGGTGGGTAGTCGATGTACGGCGCTGCCGCTCCGCGCTCGGCTGCCGCCAGCTGCTGCCGAATCTCACTACTTTCCATGTTGGAAACCATACCGATAGCTTTCCACTTCGGCAAGTGGAAAGTAGTGGTCGGCATCGGCCCGAGGCCACCCTCACGTAGCCGCGATCCGCGCGCCGTGGCCCGGGAGTCACGTACCAAAGCGCAGGGTGACCATTAACCCGATGAATGCGACCACGCCGGCCAGAAGGATCGCCGACTTGGGGTTGCCGAGGTTGAGCGTCCATCCGAGACCGAACCGGCGCGGAACCAGCAGTGCATGGTCTTCTCGGTTGAGGTAGAACAGACCGCCGCGCCAGTACCGGTCGTCGTCGCGGTGGGTCAGGCCCGTCTCCGGCTCGCCCTCAGGCCGTTCGCGATTGTTCCGGGCGAGGACCACGACGGCGACCACGACGGCGGTCAGGATCGGAAGCACGACCACCAGGGGTGCCCACGAGGTGACAGTGCCGGTCCACATCAGTAGTGACGATCCCAGCAATGCCAGATCGATCATCGCGGCGAGCCCGAGCAGCGCCTTGGCGCTCTGCGAGATGTACCGGCGGTACCAGCGCGCGGAGGCGGCCGGGCGCGCCGGGTCGAGGTCGGGCCGGCCGCGGAAGACGGCCGCCGCGATGCCCGCGAGGAGTGCGGTGAGGCCGACCTGGACGAACACCAGTGAGAACGCGGTGGCGACCGACTTGGCGGCCATCCGGTCGGGTACGCCGTTCGCGTCGTAGTGCACGGCGAATGTCTCGGGTATCGACGGGTACCGGATCAGGCCGATCACCACGGTAGCGACCACGATGACCAGCGCGGGTGCCAGCCAGAGCCACGGAAACCGCGGTGGGTCGGTCCGGAGCTCGGTGTCCACGGCGATGCCTTGGCGCAGGCCTTCGTACCACCCGCCGGCGGCCTTGGCGGCGCGGATCTCGTGGTTGGCCAGGAAGAAGCAGCCGTACCAGACGCCGACGAGGAGCAGCACCGACATCGGCAGGAGCAACGGTTCACCGGTCACGCTGAACATGACCACGCCGATCCCGGCGGCGAGGATCCCGCCGCCCAGCACCCGCCATCGGTAGATACGGGTCTGCCTGACCACCGTCGGGTCGGCGGCCCGCTGGGCCGGCACCCGAACGCCGAAGGGCACGGTCGGGCTGCTGAGCGAGGGCAGCACCAGCGCGAGTACCAGCACCAGTGCGGACAACACGGAGCTCAGAGCGATGGCGACAGTCATGGCGTGTCCCCTGAGTGGCTGGTACGAAATGAGGCGAGCAGGGAGTCGCAGGTTGTGAGGACCTCGTCGGCCGGCAGTCCCCTGGCGACGGCCTCGGCGAGCAAGGTCCGCGCCCGCGCGGTCCAGTCCTCGCGGAACGGCGAGTCCGCGACCGTCGAGGTCACCACTGCGCCGGTCTTGCGGTTGAGCCGGATCAGGCCCTGCTGACGCAGGAGGTCGTACGCCTTGTTGACGGTGTGGAAGTTGATCCCGAAGTCCGCGGCGAGCGCTCTGATCGGCGGCAACGGGCTGCCCTCGGTCAATACACCCTCGGCGATCGCCTCCACGATCCGATCCCGGAGCTGCTGGTAGAGCGGCACCTCGCTGGCCAGGTCGAGGTTGAGGATCACGAACCCACCTCCACGTTTATTCTATAAGTTATAGAACAAACGAACAAACGGCGCCAGCGGCAGGGCGCGTCGGACGGACGCGCCCTGCCGCCGGGAGAAGGGTCGTCAGACGACGATGCGGTCCACGTTGAACGAGGTGTTGCCCGGGTTCGAGAACACGATGGTGTTGCTGCTGCCGGCCTTGAGGCTGACGGTGACGTTCTGGGTGACCACGGTGTTGTAGTCCGGGGTCGCCGGTAGCGTCACGGTCTTGCTGACGCCGTTGACGGTCAGGGTGAGGTTGTTGCTCCGGCCGACGCTCATGAAGTAGAGCTTCAGCGTGTAGCTGCCGTCGGCCGGCTCACTGATGCCCGTCAGCGTCGCCGAGGAGCCGTTGACCAGGAAGCTGAGCTTCTTGCCACCTGAGCAGTGGGCGCAGCTGGTGACGGTGGTGCCGCCGGCCAGCGTGGCGCTCTCCCCCTCGTAGCTCTTGTTGCCGCCCGGCGGGGTCGAGGGCGGCGGAGTCGAGGGCGGCGGGGTCGAGCCCGTCGGGAACGTCCACTGGCTCTGGACGCCCGAGCAGCTGCCCGCGGTCAGCGTGCCGTTCGTGTCCCGGAAGCACTTCTTGCTCGTCTGGATGTCGGAGATCGTGCTGTTGTTGAGGTTGACCGAGAACTGTTGCTTCGGACCCGCATCACAGGGCTGGAAGACGAGGTTGCTGCCCGAGATCGTGGCGCACTGCCGGGCCATGATCATGAAGGCGCCCTGGAAGGTGAAGTTCTGGGTCGCGCTGCCGTTGCAGGGCGAGGTGCTCAGCTTGGAGCCGTTCGCCGGGTTGGTCGACGGTGCGGTCAGGCAGTACCCGGTGGACTTGTTCACCCACGCGCCGGCCAGCGTGTTCGGCTTCGCACCGCCGTAGCAGGCACCGGTCTCGAGGTCGAAGATCGGCGTCGGGTCGTAGGGCTCGTTCGACGGCGGGTCGATGACGACGTCCTCGAGGGTGGCGGAGCCGTCCGCGTTGTAGTGCGTCAGGGCGTCCTCGCAGTTGATGGCGTCGAACGGGTCGCCGCCCTTCCCACCGAGCCAGAGGTCGAAGTGGTAGAGCTTCGGGCCGCCGTTCGGGCCCTTGCCGTTCCAGTCCTGGTCGCACTCGTCGCAGCCGTCCTCCATGACGAAGTACTTGCGCAGGCGGGGCACCCAGATCTTCGTGCCGGGCTTCGCCGCGCCGGTGGCCGCCGCGAACGTCAGCGGGTCGTTGTACGTGCCGGTGCCGCCGGCCTCGTCGTGGACCGACGGGTAGGCGATCTCGGCGCTCGGCGGGGTGTTGTCGTACCAGCCGTAGAGCGTGAAGAAGGCCTTGGTGTTGGTAGCCGCCTCGGCCGGCCCGGTGGCGGCGACGACGCCGATGACGGCCAGGACGGACACACACGCGGCCGCGATCGCGGACACGAGGGCTCTCCGTTGCATTGGGGCTCCTAGGGTACAACTGTTAGTCAGACTGACTGATAATTAGCGACCGCGCGGGCCCGGTGTCCGCAATGAACACCGGGCCCGGTTGTAACGGCGGGGGTTAGGGAACCCAGAAGTTCCCGCTGGCGACGATCAGCACCTGCAGCTGGATGCTCGTCGAGTAGTAGTCGTTGCTGGTGAACGAGGTGTTGAGCATCTTGGTCCACAGCGCGTCGAGCCACGCCTGGCTGCCGGGGTCGGTCAGCGCGGCGACCGCGAACGGCGCGAAGAACGCCGGCTCGCTGCCCGAGGAGATCGCGCTGCCGCTCAGCGAGTAGCCGACCGCGATGCTGCTCGGGTTACTGCCGGTCTTGCCCTTCACCCACGTGTTGAGCTTGCGGGCCGAGGCGAGCGACGCGGCGTTGCCGCTGGTGACCGCGTCCGCGCCGATGCGCCACGGCGTGCGGCAGGAGTTCCAGAAGTACTTGCCGTCGTTGGGGTCCTCCAGCACCTGCCCGGGCGCCGGCTTCGGGGTGGTGTTGGTGTTCACCACGAAGTCGGGCAGCAGGCCGGTGCTCGGCGCGTACTGGCTCTGCAGGTTGGTGATGAGGTTCTGGTGTGCGGTGCGGATCGTGTCCCACGCCGTGTCGCCGGTCGCCGACCGGAACGCGCGGAAGTGGTCGATCATGAAGTCGGACGGGCGGGTGGTCCAGTAGAGGCTGTCACCCGGGGTGCTCCAGTCGCCGAGCAGCAGCAGATGTGTGGTCGGGTTGACCTCGCTGGCCTTGATGGCGTTGATGTGCCGGATCGCCAGCTGCTTGTAGTTGTACGTGCCGGCGCTGCCCCATTGCTTGTCGGCCAGCAGCAGGCCGAACGCCACGTCCAGGTCTCCGTCGGTGGCCGAGTCGGAGCCGTTGACGCTGCGGCACGAGGTGTCCTGCTCGGCCGCGAGCAGGTCCGGGTTGTTCACCGACGGATGGGCGAGCATGTACTTCACCAGGCCGTCGAAGACGGTCTTCGCCCCCGCGTCGGCGCCCGCCATCGTGGCGAGCACGACCATGCCGTAGCCCTGCGCCTCGGCGACGTATGGGTGATCGGCGTCCGGCGAGATGATCTGGTACCACCCGTTGCCGCAGTTCTGCTTGACGAACGCGGCCTTCCACTTGTTGTAGTACGTGACGACCGCCTGGTCCACTGTGGACTGTGTGCCGCTCGGGCGCAGTGTGCCGGCCGCGTAGGGGAACAGGTGGCTGCCGAAGGGCACCGCCGGTCCGGTCGGCGGGACGGTGGTGCCCGCGTCGACGCTGAGCCAGTCGACGTTCGGCCCGCCGTTGGCGGTGGTCGCGGTGGCCCGGATGGTGTTGGTACCGGCGTTGAGGTTCACCGTGAGCGTCTTGCTCTGCCAGGTGTCCCAGTTCGTCGTGCTGCCGAACGACGTCGCCGCGGCGACCACCGTGCCGTTGACGGTGATGTCCATCGGGCGGTTGGTGGTGGTGCCGTTGGAGTACCGCAGGACGATCGTGGCGGCGCCGGCCGACGGCGCGGTCACCGACCACTGCACGTAGGAGCCGACGAGGTTGTCGTAGTTGACGAATCCGGTACCGCTGTAGCCGGCGTGGTTGGATTCCACGACGCCCTGCGAGATGGTGGCCGACTCCGCCTCGTAGCTGGTCGTGGCCGCCGCGGCCGGGGAGGCGAGCGGCATCAGCGCCGCCACGACCCCGAGCGCCACGAGCGGCGCCGCGATGTGCCGCAGTCTGAGGTGTGCTCTCATGTGTGCTCCCCGGGTCAGCCGGTGTACTGGACGAGGATCTTGGTGTAGGCGTAGGCCGCCTGGGACACGCCGCTGCACGCGTCAGCGTCGCTGCCGCTGCCGCAGGCCCGGTCGCGGTTGATCGACCAGAAGGTCAGGCGGGCCAGGTGATGCTGCTGCGCGTACGACAGGATGGTCTGGAAGTCGGCGATCGTGACGGTCTCGTCGCTCTCGTCGGTCTTGCCGTTCATCGACGAGATGCCGATCTTCGTGTACGCCACGGCGTCGCTGTAGCCGTAGGCGCTCTTGACGGCGTTCTTCAGGCCGTCGGCGGCGCTGACCGAGGCCGCGCCCATCGTGCCGGTGTGCCCGCCGAAGTCGAACGGCATGATGGTCCAGCCGTCGTTGTCGAGTCCGGTCGCCGCGCCCTTGTTGATGAGGTCGATGCCGGCGGAGTCCGGCCCGGTCGGCGTCGTGCCGAACGTGACGAACGTCTTGATGCCGGGGTTGTTCGCCTTGACGGTCTTCAGCGCGCTGATGACCCGCTGCCGCACCGTGGCGTTGGAGAATTCGGTCGCCTCGATGTCGACGTCGATGGCCTTGAGGTTGTAGGCGTTGATGACTTTCTGGTACGCCCCGGCCAGCGCCGACGCCGACGTGCACTTCTCGCCGAGCTTGTTGCCGCTCCAGCCGCCGAAGGAGACGATGACGTCGCCACCGGCGCCGCGGATGGCGTTGATCTTCGCCTGGTCGTCGCCGCCGGTGAGCGGGCGGGAGCCGTCCCACAGCGGGTTGCACCCACCGTCGGAGAGCATGAACGCCAGCGTGAAGAACCTGATGCCGGTCGCCGACATGACCGACGTCGGGCTCTGCGGGTTGCCCCAGCCGAAGTACTCGTACGGCGCGACCGCCATGCTCGGCCCGCTGGTGCCGCCGCCGTCGGCGACGGTGAGCTTGTCGACGTTGGGCCCGCCGTTGGCGGTGGTGGCGGTGGCCCGCACGGTGTTGGCGCCCGCGTTCAGCGTCACGGTGACGTTGACGTCCTGCCAGGTGTCCCAGGTGCCGGTGCCGTTGAAGGCCACGCCGGAGGCGGCGGTCGCGCCGTTGACGGCGATGGTCATCGGCCGGTTGGTGGTGGTGCCGTTGGCGAACCGCACGGTGAGGGTGGCGGTGCCGGCGGCCGCTGCGGTCACCGTCCATTGCACGTAGGAGCCGCTGACGTTGTCGTAGTTGACGAACCCGGTGCCGGTGTAGCCGGCGTGGTTGGACTCCACCACGCCCTGCGAGACGGTGGCGCTCTCCGCCTGGTAGACCGTTGTGGCGGCCTCGGCGGACGGGACCTGCAGTGCGAGCGGCGTGAGCGCCGCAACGACGCCGACCGCGAGCGCCGTCAGGCCCGCGCGCTGTCTGTTCAGTCGCATCGTTCCTCCCGATGGAACTGTTAGGCAAGTTGCCTGACAGTTGTAGGAGATGGGACCACCGCCCGAACAAGGTGTCAAGCGTTCACGAGCGTCAATCTCCGCGCGGGTCACTGCCCTCGACGCCGGTCGCCTGCTCGCGCGCACTGTGCGGCCACTGCGGCATTTCCAGGCTCTTGACCGGCGACTGCGGGGTGGCTAACATCGACCGACGCCAGTCAGGAAATCTGACTGACAATTGCCCCTCCAGCAGCGGCGCCGGGCGGCCCCGCTGCGGTGACGGCCGCGCGCTGCGCGCCCGGGGCGTCCCGGAGGCCCGTCCGCCCGCGCCGAAGGCGGTGCGACGGAGCCGAAGCGCGTGACCTTCGACCGGGCCTGCGGGGCGGGGGTGCCGCGGTGTCGCGCCGACGCATGATCGGGTCGGGGGCGGGCAGCGGGCAGAGATGAGCGATCAGCGACAGCACTGGCCGGCGCTTCCGGTCAGCGACTGGGAACCCACATACGACACGCTGCACATGTACACCCAGATCATCGGCAAGATCTCGCTGGCGTTGCGGCCGATGACGAACCACTGGTGGCAAGTTGCGCTGGAGCCTTCCGCCAGAGGGCTGCGGACCGCGGCGATTCCGCACGCCGCCGGTACCTTCGAGCTGGACCTCGACCTCGTCGACCACGTGCTGCACATCGACACCGAGGACGGCCGGCGGCGCACCGTCGGGCTGGGGCGGTCCGTGCGGGACGTCTACACCGACACGATGACGGCGCTGGACGACCTCGGGCGGCCCGTGCCGATCTGGACCCGCCCGGTGGAAGTAGTGGATCCGATCCCGTTCGACAAGGACACCGTGCATTCCACGTACGAGCCGGCCCAGGTCGAGCAGTACTGGCACGTCATGTGCCAGGTCGAGGGGATCTTCGACGAGTTCCGGGCCCGCTTCACCGGCAAGGCCAGCCCGGTCCAGTTCTACTGGGGCTCGTTCGACCTCGCCACGACGCGCTACTCCGGCCGGCCCGCCGACCCGCCGCCGAATGCCGACACGATCACCCGGTTCAGCTACACCGCCGAGCAGAGCTCGTTCGGCTTCTGGCCCGGCGGCAAGTGGCTCAACGGCACGCGCGTCGAGCAGCCGCTCTTCTACTCCTACACCTATCCGCAGCCGCCGGGAATCAGCGACCAGCCGGTCAGTCCGGCCTCGGCCTACTTCGATGCCGACCTCGGCGAGTTCGTGTTGAGCTACGACGACGTCCGGCGGGCGGATGACCCGCGCCAGGCGATTCTCGACTTCGCCCAGAGTACGTACGAAGCGGGTGCACGGCTTCAGCATTGGCCGCGCGAGGTGCTCGAATGGACGCCGCCGATGCCGCCCAGCCATCGCCGGGCGATGTCGATGACGTGAGCACCCGGCGGCGGCTGCACGAGAAAGCCGCCGGTCGACGGGCCGTGATGAGGGCCCGCCCACCGGCGGCTTCGACTATCTCGGGTCAGTCCTGGTTGGTGACCATGAAGGGCAGCTCAACCTTGGCCCCCGAGTCCGCGCCCGCCAGCGTGAGGCTGGTCGAACCCGGTACCGCCGCACCCGGAACGCTGATGACCGCGCCGGAGATGACGCCGTCGCCGTTCGCGTGGACGGTCATGGTGTGCAGGCCGTCACCGAAGGTGATGGTGACCGCCTCGTTCCGGGCGAACCCGGAACCGTCGACGGTGATCGCCGTGCCGCGTGGGCCCTCGGTGTCCGACAGGGTCACCTCCGGCCGGTAGGCCGACTGGGCCGCCTCGGTCATCTCGACCGTGGCCGTCGCCGGGGCCTGCGAGGATGCGCCCTCGGCGGTGACGGCGTACAGGCCGGGCTCCGCGTCGCTCGGCGCCGCGAGCGACGCGTGGACCGCGCCGGCCGCGGAGGCCTTGACCGTCACGGTGCGCACCGCGTCGAGCGTGACGCTCACCTGCTCGCCGGCGGCGAAGCCGGTGCCGTTGACGGTGATCGTGTCCCCGGCGGCGACGGATGCCGATGCCGAGATCGCCGGCTGCGACCCGGTTCGCGCCACCGTCACGGTGAACGTCGCGGTGCTGCTCGACAGCGTGTCCCACGTGGTGACGTGCACCGTGTAGGTGCCGTTCTGCGCGTAGGTGTGCGCTGCGCTGATCGCGCCGGACGCGTCGACCGTGGCGTCCTGCGGAACCGTGCCGTCACCCCACTGGACGCGGGCGTGGTAGCCGGTCGCGTCGGTGACGCCACCGCTCACCGTGCCGAGCGTGGCGTTGAGCGCCTGCCCGGCGGTGGCCGTCTGGTCCTTCGGGGCCGTGGTCGTCAGGGCCGCCGGCGGCGTGCCGTCGTTGGCGATGGCGAACACGTGGATCCGGCCCGCCGAGCCGGGGTCGCCCGTCTGCGCCGGCAGGGTCACCGAGACGAGCGTCTTGCCGGCCGGGATCTGGTACGGCGCGGTGGCGAACAGGAACGGCTGGGCGCCGTCCCGGCTCGTGCCGAGCAGTCGGTACGCGGTCTTGGCCACGACGATGTTGCCGTAGGACGGCGTGCCGTTCGGGTTGCCGCCGAGCGTCCAGTCGCTCATCTGGATCGGGATGCTGGCGGTGGTGCCGTCGCTGAACGTCGCCGTGCCGGTCGTGTTCTGGTTGCCCTGCGTGCCGGCGCCGACGAACGAGATGCTCTTGGCGTCGGACGGCAGGTTGAGCACGATCGTGTTGGCGTTGCCGGTCGCGTTGTCCGGCCGGCCGGCCGGGGTCTGCGGCAGCGTGAAGTGCAGCGCCGTTCCGGGAACCGTCTGCTGCTGGCCCTGGGTCACGCCGGCCGCCGCGAGTGCGGCCCGGGAGTACGCCCAGTTCTTGGCGTCGCAGTTCGCGGCGAGGACGCCCTCGTCGCCGATGCAGACGGTGTCGAACGCGGCGGTGAGGCTCGAGCTCGGCGTGTAGCCGACGTCGACGCCGACCGTCGCCGTGTCCTGGCTGCTGCCGTCGGTCACCGTGACGGCGGCCTGGTAGTAGCCGGGCTTGGCGTAGGTGTGCGAGCCGCTGACGTTGTACACGGCCCGGGAGCTCAGGCTCGTCGTGCCGGTGCTGACCGGCGAGCCGTCACCCCAGTCGATCGTGGCCTGGTAGCCGCCCTCGGTGCCGCCGGTGACGCTGGCCAGCGGTACCGACACCTGGGCCTCGGACATCGCGTACACGGTGCCCACCGAGCTGACGGTGACGTCGCCGCCGCCGAGGTCCACGTCGCCGCCGGCGAGCAGCTCGATCTCGGCCAGGTTCGCCTGCGTGGCGCCCACGGTCTTCGTCACGACCAGGCGGTACTGCGTGAACTTCCCGGGGTGGCTGATCCGGAACGGCCGGGTCTGGTTGCGCCACGGGAACACTTCGCCGCTGCGGGAGTCGACGGTGCTCCAGGTGATCCCGTCCTTGGAACCCTGCAGCTTCCAGTCGGCGGGGTCGCCGGCCTTGGCACCCGAGGTGAGGGTGTAGTACGTCGGCTTCTGCTTGTCGCCGCGGTACGCCCAGCTGATCTGCGGCGCACCGGAGGTGAACGTCATCTGCGTGGTCGAGGAGTCGTCGAACAGCTTCGACGCGTCCTGCCCGCCGGTCGCGGTCGCGGTGCCGAGACCGGGGCCGGTGGTGTCCTGCAGCGGCTTGGGCGCCGCGTTGCCGTTGGTCAGCGAGGGCGGCGCGTCGTTCTTGCCGGTGCCCCACGACGACGGGTTCGGCCCCATCTGGAAGTCGATCGTCCCGCCCTTGGCGAAGACCGACGAGTCGATGGAGACCTCCTTCTGCTTCTTGCCGTTGACCTTGACGCTCTGCACGTACACGTTCTTCGTGCTGTTGTCCGCCGCGTTGACGACGATGTCGCCGCTCGCGCGGTGCACCGTCATCTGGGTGAACTGCGGCGAGCCGATCGCCCAGTTGGACGAGCCGGCCTGCAACGGGTAGAGGCCCAGCGAGCTCAGGACGTACCACGACGACAGCTCGCCGTTGTCCTCGTCACCCAGGTAGCCCTGGCCGATCTCGCTGCCGACGTAGAGCCGCTGCATGATCTCGCGGACGATCGCCTGCGTCTTGGCCGGCGCGCCGGCGTAGTCGTACATGTACGGGATATGGTGCGACGGCTGGTTGCTCATGCCGAGCTGGCCCATGCGCACCGCCCGAGCCTCGAGCATCTCGTGGATCGTGCCGCCGTAGCCACCGGGGTGGTCGGCGTTCTCCGGCGTGGCGAAGAACTCGTCGAGCTTCTGCTGCAGCCCCTGCCGCCCGCCGTAGAGGTTGGCCAGCCCCTGGCCGTCCTGCTGCGCGGTGAACGCGAAGTTCCAGCCGTCGGTCTCGGTGTAGACGCCGCCCCAGTCCAGCGGGTTGCCGTTGAGGAAGTTGCCGTTGGCGCCGCGGCCCTGGAACAGCTTCGTGTTCGGGTCGAAGAGGTTGACGTAGTTGCGGGCGCGCTGCAGGAAGTACTCCGACTCCTCCTTGAGCCGGTCGCGGTCCGCCTTCGGCGTGGCCGGGTCCTTGGCCAGGGCGGCGGCCATGTTGCCGATGCCGTAGTCGTTGATGAACCCTTCCAGCGCCCACGACACCGACTCGCCGGTCGAGGTCGGCGTGTAGCCGAGGAACAGCGACGTCTCGATGCCCTTGCGGCCGACGCCGCTGCGCCCGGACGCGACGGTCGCGTCCTTGACCGCCGCGTTGTACGCGCTCATCGCGTCGGGCAGCTTGACGCCGTTGAGGTACGTCTCGGCGAGCGCGACGTCCGCGCTGGTGCCGGTCATCAGGTCGGCGTAGCCGGGCGAGGACCAGCGGGCGATCCAGCCGCCGTCGCGGTACTGCTGGACGAACCCGTCGGCGACCCTCGCCGCGACGTCCGGGTACAGCAGCGAGTACGCGGGCCACACGGTGCGGTAGGTGTCCCAGAACCCGTTGTTGACGTAGATCTGCCCGTCGACGAGCTTCGCGCCGGTGGTGGTGGCGCTCGACGTGCCGGTCGGGTCCGAGACCGGGCTGGCGTACTGCCAGTGCGGCGCGGCCGCGGTGCCGGTGTTCTCCGACTGCGAGTTCGGGTACAGGTTCAGGCGGTACAGGTTCGAGTACAGCGTCACCCGCTGCGTCTCGGTCGCGCCGCGGACGTCGACGCGGCCGAGCCGGTCGTTCCACGCGGCGGTCGCGGCGGCGCGGATCTGGTCGAAGCTTCGGCCGGTGACCTCCAGGTCGAGGTTCTTGCGGGCCTGGTCGACGGAGATGAACGACGTCGCGATGCGCAGCGTCACCGCCGGGTTCGCCGAGGTGTCGAACGTGGCGGACGTGGCCGAGGAGGCCGTCGGCGCCCGGTCGAACGTCCCGGACACGAACATCCGGCTGCGCCCGACCGACAGGCCGCTGCCGTTTTCGACCCAGCCGGTGAAGGTGCCGTCCGTGCCGATGGTGAACGTGCCGTTGTAGAACACGAGGCTGCCGGTGGCCTGCCCCGAGGGGAAGGTGAACTGCATGATGCCGCCGTGGTCCGTCGGCGACATCTGCGCGACCAGGCCGTTGCTCAGCTTGACCCGGTAGAAGTCCGGCTGCGCGGTCTCGTCGTTGTGGCTGAAGGCGAGCTGCCGGTTGCTCGGCGCCCCGGTGAGGGACCCGCCGGCGGCCACCGGCATGACCGACATCTGGTTGCGGTCGCCCATCCACGGGCTGGGCTCGTGCGAGATCGCGAGGCCCTGCAGCATGGGCAGGTTGGCCGCATTGTTGGCCCGCTGGTACTCGTACTCCCACGAGTTGGACGTGGCGTTGGTGACCGGCGTGAAGAAGTTGAAGCCGTTCGGCACCGCCGAGATCGGCAGGTCGTTGCCGCGCGAGAACGAGCCCGACGCGTTGGTACCTCGCCGGGTGTCCACGTAGTTCGTCAGGCTGGAGCCGTCGATCGAGGCCGGCGTGCCCGCCACGGTGACGTCGTCGAGCCAGCCCTGGAACCGGGTCGCGGCGGTGGCCTGCGGGTCGTCGTAGGCGAGCAGGATGCGGTCGATCGTCTTGCCGTTGGCGACGGCGCCGATGTCGGACTGCACCGCGTTCCACTGGTCGGCGTAGAGCACCTTCGAGGCGCCCTGCCCGGCGGCGGTGAGTGCGTACCCGTGCTGGTCGACCGCAGAGCGCCCGCTGAGGTAGCTGCCGTCGGTGAAGTGCAGGTCGACGGCGGCGTACGTGGACGGGTACTGGGCGTCCTGCCCGGTGTACTCGGGGAAGATCTTGTAGGACAGCCGGCTGTTCGGCCCGACCGGGATGTTCACGTCGAAGAGCTTGTTGGTCGCGTACGAGCGGCCGTCGGCCTCGGCGCCGCCGGAGTACCGAACCGAAGCCACCCCGGTGAACCCGGCGCTCGGCTTCATGTTGTAGCCGCTGACCGGGCCGGAGCCCACGACGCTGACCATCGGGGTGGCCGGCGGCCTGGCGTTCGAGCCGTCGCTGATGTCCCAGTCGGCGAGCTGGATGAGCGAGTCACCGGAGTTCGCGGTGACGTTCAGCCGGTAGTAGCTGTACGCGGTGGTGTTGGTGAAGCTGTAGGTGTTGGTGGCGAACCGCCCGCTGAAGGACTGGCCCGTCCGCCGGTCGAGGTCCGTCCACTGGCTGCCGTCGTTCGACCCCTGCACCGTGAAGTCCTTGGGATCGCGGGTCGCCGCATCGTTCGCGGAGGTCAGCGAGTACTTCACGACCGCCGCGGGACCGGAGAGCCGGTAGGCGACCCAGCCGGTCGGATTGAACGCCAGCCACTTGGTGGACGGATTGCCGTCCTTGAGCATGACCGCGGTTTCGTTCGGCGGGTTCTCGGCGCTCGCGGTCACCGCGCTGACCTGGTTGAGCAGGCTGCCGGGCAGTCCGGTGGGGCTCGATCCGCTCAGGTTGCCCTGAACCGGATTGCCGTTCGCGCCGACCTCGACGGTGCTCGCCGGCGGTCGCGGGTCGTTGGTCTCGAATGAGGAGCTGAAGTCGCCGGCCGTCGGCGCGGCGCTCGCGGTGGTTGCGGCAACGAGCAGCCCGATCGGCAGCAGGAGTGCGGTTGCTCCGGCTAACCGTCGGCGGGACACGGGGGGACCTACTGGGGCGCCGATGGGCACCTTCATGGGAACTCCAGGGGGTGATCGCGGGCGCAGGGGGCGCGTCCGTTGGAGATCGCCAGCCTTTCGCCGCCTGACAACGTTGTCAAGATACATCCGCGTAACCATCCGGAAATGGCGATGAACGCTGCAGCTCATCCCCTCCGGGCCGAGACAAACCGGCCGGACGGAAGCGACGAAATCGAACAAGGGGCCCACGCCGCCTTGCCAACGTTGTCAAGGACCACCCCTGCGCCGCTATCGTCTGTCGTGTGACGAGCGACCTGGTCCGTACGAGGCGGCCCACGATGGCGGACGTGGCCGCCCGGGCCGGAGTGAGCCTGAAGACCGTGTCGCGAGTCGTGAACGACGCGCCGCACGTCCAGCCCGAGCTCGCCGAGCGGGTGCTCGCCGCCGTGGCCGAGCTCGGCTTCCGGCGCAACCATCTGGCCAGCTCCCTGCGCTCCGGGCAGGCGACCGCCACGATCGGGCTGCTCATCGAAGAGATCGCCAACCCGTTCTACGCGACGATCGCGGGAGCGGCCGCCGAGATGGCCCGGCAGCGCGACACGATGCTCATCATCGCCAGCTCCGAGGAGGACCCGGCGCGCGAGCAACAGCTGCTGCGGGACATGTGCGCCCGCCGCGTCGACGGGCTGCTCGTGGTGCCGGCCGGCCACGACCATTCGTTCCTGCGCGCCGAGGTCGAGCTCGGCACGCCCGTGGTGTTTCTCGACCGGCCGGCCGGAAACCTGCGGGCCGACACGGTGCTGCTCGACAACCGCGGGGGCGCGCGGGCCGGGGTGCGCCGGCTCGTCGAGGCGGGCCATCGCCGGGTCGCCGTGCTGCTCGACTCGATCGGCGTCTACACGATGCGCGAGCGGCTCGACGGCGCGCAGGACGCGCTGGTGGAGGCCGGCGCGCCGTACGACAACCGGCTGGTCCGCGACGGCGTGCGCGACCCGGCGGCGGCCGGCCGCGTCGTCGCGGAGCTGCTCGAGCAGCCGGGCCCGCCGACGGCCTTCTTCAGCCTCAACAACCGGATCACCCTCGGCGTGATCGAGGAGCTGTACCGGCGCGGCAGCGACGCCGCGCTGCTGGCGTTCGACGACTTCGACCTGGCCCGCCTGGTGCCGTACCCGCTGACGGTGATCGCCTACGACGCGGGCGTCCTGGCCCGCGCCGCCACCGAGCTGCTGTTCCGCCGGATCGACGGCGACCAGTCCTGGCCGCACACGGTGGTGCTCCCCACCGAGCTGGTGGCCCGCGGCCTTCCGAACCGCTGAAAATCCTGTTTAGACTCGGCCCGTGCCCGCCCCCGGCCCGTACCTGTGGCTCGTCCTGCTGGAACTGGCCCTCGCCGTGGCCACGGTGGTCGGGCTGCGCTTCCTGACCGCGCCCTACGGCCGCCACGGCCGCCCCGGCTGGGGCCCGACCGTGCCCGCGCGGGTCGGCTGGCTCGTGATGGAGTCGCCGGCCGTCCTGTGGTTCCTCATCGTGTACCTCACCGGCGCGCACAAGGCCGCTGTCGTGCCGCTGGTCCTGCTGACCTTGTGGCAACTGCACTACCTCCAGCGCACGCTCGTGTACCCGTTGCTCATGCGCACCGGCGCCCGCATGCCGGTCAGCATCATGGCGATGGCGATCGCGTTCAACACGCTCAACGCGTACGTCAACGCACGCTGGATCGGCGACCTCGGCCACTACCCGACCAGCTGGCTGGCCGACCCACGCTTCCTCGCCGGCACCGTACTGTTCCTCGGCGGCCTGGCCGTCAACCTCGACGCCGACCGGCGGCTGCGCCGGCTACGCGGCCCGGGCGAGACCGGCTACCGGATACCGCACGGCGGCGCGTTCCGCTGGGTGTCCTCGCCCAACTACACCGGCGAGATCGTCGAATGGTTCGGCTGGGCGCTGGCCACCTGGTCACTGCCCGGGCTGGCATTCGCCCTGTACACCACCGCCAATCTTGCGCCCCGCGCATTGGCCAACCACCGCTGGTACCACGAGCAGTTCCCCACCTACCCGCCACAGCGCCGGGCGCTGCTGCCCCACCTGCTGTAGCCGGTGCCGGCCCACATGCCGGGGACTCAGCCGCCCAGGTGGTGACGGACGAACCGGCCGGCGCTCCGCAGCGCCTCGGCGGCCTGCGGCAGTTCGGGGCCTCGGGCCTGGAACACGTGCGACATGCCCGCGGTGACCTCGAGCGCCACGGCGACGTCAGCCGCCGCGAGCCGGGCGGCGAGCCGGGTCGAGTCGTCCAGCAGCACCTCGTGCGAGCCGCACTGGATCAGCGTCGGCGGCAGCCCGGCAAGGTCGGCGAACAGCGGGCTGACGAGCGGACGAGTCGCATCTGTTTCGCCGAGGTACGCCTGGAATGCGGCTTGCAGCGCCTCCACGCTCACCACCGGATCGACTTCCGCCTTGGTGCGGAAGCTCCGGCCGGCCATCGTGAGGTCACTGGCCGGCGAGAAGACGACGGCCGCCCGCGGAAGCGGCAGTCCGGCGTCGCGCGCGGCGACGAGCAGCGCGAGCGTGAGGGTGCCGCCCGCCGACTCACCGGCGACGGCGAGCTCGCCGACCGGCACCTCGTCGAGCACCGCCCGGTACGCGGCGAGCGCGTCGTCGACGGCAGCGGGATGCGGATGCTCGGGCGCCAGGCGGTAGTCGACCGACAGCACCCGGGTGCCCGAGACGCGGGCGACGTTCGCCGCGGGAGCGAGCGCGTTGCGCGGCGAGCCGGCCACGAAGGCGCCGCCGTGGAGCCACAGCGTTGTCCCGCGCGGCCGGGTCTGTCGGATCGTCACCTCGAGGGCGGGGATGCCGCCGAGCTCCGTGTCGCGGAGCCGGACGTCCCCCGGGACGGGCCGGGCGGCCAACACGTCCGTGAAGAAGGCGCGCTGGCGCTGGACGTGTTCGGTGATCTTCTGCGCGTCGAGAGGAGTCATGTACCTTGGAAACATGATTCCTGCGATATATCTTCCTGAGAATACACATGTCCGAAGGTGACGTAGATCTCGCCGTCCTCTTCGAGCGCATCGTGCGGCTGCAGGTGGACCTCTTCACCGCCGTCGACGCCCGCCTGCGCCGCGAGCTGGACCTCCTGCTGATCGCCCTGCTACCGATGCGGGTCATCGCGGCGAATCCCGGCTGCCGCGTCCAGGAGATCGCCGACGGGCTCGGCATCAGCGTCGGCGGCGCCAGCAAGTCGGCGGACCGCCTCGAACGCGGCGGCTGGGTGCGCCGCATTGACAACCCGTCCGACCGCCGGTCGTCCGTCCTCGAGCTCACCGCCGAAGGCGAACGCATGGTCGCCGCCGGCTCGAGCATCATCCGCGACGAACTGCGAACGCGGGCCGCCCCGATCCTCGGCGAACGCGACCTCGCCCGCTTCGCCGCCGACATCGATCGGCTGCTGCTCCGGCCGGAACCGGCGCCGCGAACCCCTCAGGCGCCGTAGCCGGTCGGACCGCCCGCGGATGGCCGGCAGGGGCAGTACGAACGGTGGCCGCGCCGGCCAGGGGTCGATGCCGGACAGCGTCAGAGGGTGATGCGGGTGCCGATGCCCCGGGACCCGGCCAGGTTGTAGGCGTGCCGGGCGGCGTAGAGGTCCTCGACCGCCAGGCCGACGGACTTGAAGAGGGTGAGCTCGTCCGCGCTGGTGCGGCCGGAGGCGGTGCCGGCGAGGACATCGCCGATGGATGCCTTGATCTCGATCGCCGTCTCGGCCGCGGCGAAGAGGTAGTCGCCGGTTTCCACCGCCATCGACGACGCCGCGTCGGCAAAGAGGGTCGCCGCCGCCATGGTGGCCGTGTCGATCTCCCTCGTCGAGGGGATCGACGAGCCCACCGCGTTGACGTGGGTGCCCGGGCGCAGCCACGACCGGTCGAGGAGCGGGGTCTTCGACGTCGTGGCGGTGACGACGACGTCGGCGGTGGCCACCGCGTCCGCCAGCGAGGAGGCCGCCTCGACCGGGACGTCGAGCTCCGGCGCGAGCCGGGCGCAGGCCGCCGCGGTCCGGGCGGCGTCGCGGGCGACCAGGCGGATGCGGCGGAAGGGACGGACACCGGCCAGGGCCCGCGCATGGGCAACGGCCTGGACACCGGCACCGACGACGACCAGCTCGGCGGCGTCGGGGCGGGCCAGCAGGTCGGTGGCGACTGCGGTGACCGCCGGGGTGCGCAGCTCGGTGACGGTCGAGGCGTTGAGGATCGCCAGGGGCTCGCCCGTGGTACCGCTGAACAGCAGGACGGCGCCCTGGTGGGCGTCGAGGCCCGCGGCCGGGTTGCCGGGGAAGACGCAGACGGCCTTCAGGCCGAACGCCGCCGACGGGGTGGCGGTGTATGCGGGCATCGCGGCGATCAAACCGGCGGCGCTCGGCGGGATGAGTACCGGGCGCTGGACCGGCTGGTGAACCTCGCCGCGGGCCAGGTCGGCCAGCGCCGAGCGCATGACCGGGATGCACTCGACGGGTGGCAGCAGCTGCCGCAGGTCGGTTTCGGAGAGGACGAGCATCACGACCCCTGTCGGAGGGTTGCGTCGAGGGACTCGAGGCTGGGCTCGATGACCGGGACCGCGGGCAGCAGCGCGGCGGTCGCGCCGATGTCCTTCAGGCCGGTCGACGTGCCGAGGAGCACAACCGTGTCGTCCGGGCCGACCGTGCCGCCGGCGACGAGCTTGCCCAGCACGGCGACCGGCAGGACCGAGGACGCCTCGAGGTAGACGCCCTCCTCGCGGGCCAGCCGCAGCTGGCTCGCCATGATCTCCTCATCGGTGGCAGTGGCCGCCGCGCCGCCGGACAACGCCGCGTACCCCTGGTAGGTGGCGACCGGCGTGCCGACGGAGAACGCGACGGTCGGTCCGGCCGGCACGGTGGCGCCGGGCCGGAAGCCGTGCGTGAGCGCGTCGGCGTAGGGGCCGAACGGCTCGGCCGCGACGAGCCGGGGCACGCGCGGGACGACGCCGAGCTCGACCAGGTCCTCGAAGCCGCGGCGGATGCCGGCGAGCCCGTCGCCGTAGGCGGCCGGCGCGACGAGCACGTCCGGTGCCGTGCCGAGCGAAGCGACGATCTCGTAGGCGATCGTCTTGTAGCCGTCGACGCCGAACGGGTTCGAGCCCGCGGGCGGGCTGAGGTAACCGGACAGGGGTACCCAGCCGCGGGCCCGCACGCCCTCGGCGAGGACCTTCCACCGGTCGGGCGCCTGCCGCAGCGCGACGACGTGGGCGCCGTAGCTCTGCATGAGGACCTTCATCGTCAGCGGCACCGACTCCAGGGTGAGCACGACGCAGCGCAGCCCGGCGGCGCCGGCGTAGGCGGCCGCGGCCGCGCCGTGGTTGCCGGTGCTGGCCACGGCGACCGTCTCCGCTCCGTCCTGCACGGCGCGGGCGACGGCGACGGCGATCAGCCGGTCCTTGTAGGACCACGTCGGGTTGCGGGACTCGTCCTTGAGGTACAACCGCTGGAGCCCGAGGCGCGAGGCGGTCCGGGTCAGCGGGAGCAGCGGCGTGCCGCCCTCGCCGAGGGAGACCGGAGCGGTGCCGGGGCGCAGCGGCAGCAGGTGCTGCCAGCCGAAGACGCCGGGCCGCGCCGGGTCGCGGTGCCAGTCGGCGCCGGTCAGCCGGTACACGGGGAACGGGTTGGCATGGACGCCCTCGGCGAGGCAGGGCGCGCATGGTGCGTAGGGGTCGGTGTCGGGCCGCTCGGTGCCGCAGCGCCGGCACTGCAGCACCCCGGTGTAGGTCACGCGTCCCCCGCAATCACGGTCTCGGCGAACTCGCGCATCATGTCGAGGGTCTCCGGCACGTCGTTGGCGGCGAACAGCAGCCCGGCGAGGGTGGTGACGCCGGCGTCGGCGTACTGCCGGACCCGCTCGCGGATCTCGTCGGGCGTGCCGATCAGGTTCCGCTCGGCCCACGCGCCCTGCTGGTCGCGCAGCGTCGACTTCGACAGCGACAGCATGTGCTGGCACAGCTGCGAGCGCTCGAAGCGTTCCCACGCCTCCTCACGGGTTCGCCCGATCGACACGGACAGCTGCGGAGCGACCTCGAAGTCGTCCGGGAGCGTCCGGCCGGCGGCGGCGGCGATCGAGCGGATCTCCGCCAGGCCGGCGGTCACCTCCGCGGGCGTGAGCACGGCAGGAATCCAGCCGGTGCCGTGCAGCGCGGCCCGCTGCTTGGAGCCGGGCGCGTTCCCGCCGGACAGGACCGGCAGCCGCGCCTGCACGGGCTTCGGGTAGGACTCGACGTCGGCGAAGCTGATGTACTTCCCCGAGAAGCTCGCCGACCGCTCCGTCAGCAGGACGTTGATGGACTGGATGAACTCGTCGGCGTAGTCGCCCCGGTGCATCCTGGTGCCCGGGAACATCGCCTCGGTCTCCTCGCGGTAGGCGCCGATGCCGAGGCCCAGGATGAACCGGCCGTGGGACAGGTTGTCCAATGTGGACGCCATCTTCGCGGCGACTACCGGGTGCCGGAACGTCATCACCGTGACGGCGGTCGCCAGGCGAATCGTCGTGGTACGGGCGGCGACGTAGGACAGGTAGAGGTACGGGTCGTAGAAGCGCGGCGGCGTGTCGAACTCCGCGCGCACGTAGGCCTGCGTGCTGACATGGTCGTTGCCCCACACCGAGTCGAAGCCCAGCGCCTCCGCCTCGACGGCGAGGCGGACGGCGTCGTCGGGGTCCGCGTACGGCACCGGGTACATCATGCCCTCGGTGCCGGTGGGGACGGCGAGTCCGAAGCGCATCAGCGGTTCGGGGACTTGTCGGTGGGCGTGCCGAAGAAGGCGGTGAAGCTCTGCTGCAGCGACATCGACTTGTCGAACATGCCGCCGAGCCAGGCGTCGCTCTCGTAGAACGCCTGCCACTTCTCGGCCTTCTCCTCCTCGCTCTGCCAGGTACGGGAGTAGGCGAACAGATCGGGGTCCTCGATGGAGGTGTACACCCCGGTGATGTTCATGCCGACCGCCTGCATGCGGGGCAGGGCCTCCTCCTGGAAGAACGCGACGAACTCGTCGCGCTTGCCGGGGTGCAGCCGGTAGGTGCGGAACTCGACGATCACCTGTTACCTCCCGAGATCGGTGTAGTCGCGGACCTGCACGCCGCGCTTGAACACGGCGCGGACGTTGCCGGGGTACGCCTTGAAGTCGAACGGGTCGCCGGCCACGAGGGTCAGGTCGCCGCGCTTGCCGGCCTCGACCGAGCCGACGAGGTCGCCGTGCTGCATGAGCTCGGCGGCCGAGATCGTGGCGGCGCGCAGCACGTCGGCGGGCGCCATGCCGAGGGCGTGCATCTCGGCGAGCTCGCCGAGGTTGCGGCCGTGGCCGAGGGCGGCGGCGTCGCTGCCCATCGCGATCCGCACGCCCGCCTCGATGGCCCGGCGGACGGAGGCGAGGTGAGCATCGCGGCCCTCGCGCAGCTTGGCGACAACGGCGTCGGGCATGCTGGCGCCGGCCGCGATCCCGTCGAGCAGGGCGCCGACGACGCCGAGGGTCGGCACCAGCCAGACGCCGTTGTCGAGCATCAGCTGGATGCACTCGTCGTCGAGGTACGTGCCGTGCTCGATGGAGCGGACCCCGGCCCGCAGCGCGTTCTTGACACCGTCGGTGCCGTGCGCGTGCGCCATGACGGGGATGCCGACGGCGTTGGCCTCGGCGACGGCCTCGGCGATCTCGTCGGGTCGCAGCTGCGGATGGCGCGGGTTGCCGCGCGGGGAGATGACGCCGCCGGAGACGTTGAGCTTGATGACGTCGGCGCCGGCCCGGATCACCTCACGGACCCGCAGCCGCATCTGGTCGGGGCCGTCGACGACGCCGTCGGGCCGGCCCGGGTGGACCGGCAGCAGCGGCACGCACAGGCCGCTGGGCATCCAGAAGTCGGAGTGGCCGCCGGTCTGGCCGAGGGCCTGCACGGAGATGTCGAGGTCGGGGCCCTCGACCATCCCCTCGGCGACGGCACGCTGGACGCCGAGGTCGGCGCCGTTTGCGTCGCGGACGTAGGTGATGCCGATGTCGAGGGTCTTACGCAGGTTTTGCTCGGCGTAGTAGAAGAACTGCGAGAAGGGGGTCTCCATCAGCCGTACCGTGTCGAAGTACGGGACCATGACGTGAACGTGGGCGTCGATGAGCCCGGGCAGCACGGTGAGGCCGGTGGCGTCGAACTCGACGTCGGCGTCGAGCCCCGCCGAAACGCCCGTGATGCGCTCGCTGTCCAGGACGACGTCCGCCGCCTGGAACTCGCCGGTGACCACGTCGAAGACCCGGCCGCCCCGGATGACGATACTCATGAGGCTGCCTCCAATGGCGATGACGGGACCCGCAGGACGGGCACGGCCCGCAGCAGCTCCCGGGTGTACTCGTGGGTTGGTGCCTCGACGACCCGTTCGGTCGGGCCCGACTCGACGAGCCGGCCGCGGTACATGACGCCGATCTCGTCGGAGATGTACCGCACGGTCGCAAGGTTGTGCGAGATGAACAGCATCGACAGCCCTTCGGCACGCTGGATCTCGCGGATGACGTTGAGGACATGGGCCTGCACCGACACGTCGAGCGCGGAGGTGATCTCGTCGGCGACGATGAGCTTGGGCCGTACCGCGAGCGCGCGGGCGATGGCGACCCGCTGCCGCTGCCCGCCGGAAAGCTCGCGGGGCAGCCGCCTGGCGTAGGCGGGCTCCAGGTTGACCAGCTCGAGCAGCCGGGCGATCTCGGCGTCGGCGCCGCCGGCGGCGAGGTCGGTGCGCAGCCGCAGCGACTCGAGGATGATCTGCCGGATCGTCATGCGCGGGTCGAGCGACGAGTACGGGTCCTGGAAGACGAGCTGGACCCGCCGGGCCCGTTCCTGCCTGGCGCGGCGGCTCTCCCCGGCGACGCGCTGCCCGGCGACCGTGATGGTGCCTGCGGCGGCGGGGATGAGCCCGACGGTGGCGCGGGCCAGGGTCGACTTGCCGGAGCCGGACTCGCCGACGAGGCCGTACACCTTGCCGGGCGCGACGGCCAGGCTGACGTCGTCGACGGCGGTGACGGCGTGCCGGCCGTGGCCGTACGCGACGGTCAGGCCCCCGATCTCAAGCGTGTTCACGGACGCTCCCGGTGTGTTGCGGCTGCGGGTGCCAGCACTCGACCCGTCGGGTGGCGGACAGCTCGACCAGCGGCGGTTGCTCGGTGCGGCATCGGTCGTCGGCGAGCGGGCAGCGGGGCGCGAACGAGCAGCCGGGCGGCATCTCGGCGAGGCTCGGCGGGCGGCCGGGAATGGTGGCGAGGGCGCGGTCGCGCTCGCTCGTCATCGTGGGCACGGCGGCCATCAGCGCCCTCGCGTACGGGTGGGCCGGCCCGGCGAGCAGTTCGTCGGCGGAGGCGTCCTCGACGACGCGCCCGCCGTACATCACCAGCACCCGCTCGCACCGGTTGGTGACGACGGCGATGTCGTGGGAGACGAGCAGCAGCGCGGCGCCGGTCTCGGCGTTGAGCCGCTCGAGCAGGTCGAGCACCTGCCGCTGCACGGTGACGTCGAGGGCGGTGGTCGGCTCGTCGGCCAGGATGAGCCGCGGCTCGCCCATGAGGCCCATGGCGATGACGGCCCGCTGGCGCATGCCGCCGGAGAACTCGTGCGGGAACTGCCGGACGCGCCGCGCCGGGTCGGTGATCTGCACGTGCTCCAGCTGGCGCACCGCCAACTCGTTTGCGGCCGAACGACTCTTGCCCAGGTGGACCTGGGCGACCTCGGCGAGCTGCCGGCCGACCCGCAGCGCCGGGTTGAGCGCGGTCATCGGGTTCTGTGACACCAGGGCGAGGGACGCGCCGAGCAGGCGGCGGCGCTGCTGCGGCGAGGCGGTAGCCAGGTCGGCTCCGTTGATGCGCAGCTCGCGCCAGGTGACCCGGCCGGGGTAGGCGATGAGCTCGGCGAGGCCGAGGACGGTGGTGCTCTTGCCGCTGCCGGACTCGCCGACGATGCCGACCCGCTCGCCCGGCCGCAGGGTGAACGAGACGTCGTCGACGGCGTCGAGCGGGGCACCGTCGCGGGACGGGTACTGCACGTGCAGCCCGCTCACGGCGAGGACGTCGTCGGTGGGCGTCCCGGCCGCGGCCGGTGCCGCGGCGGGCGCGCCGCGCAGCCGTGGCACCCGGCGAGCGAGGCTGGTCACCGACTCGCCGAGCAGCGCGAACGCGAGCCCGCCGAGGACGACGAACAGGCCAGGCCCGAGCGCGCCCATCGGGTTGACGTAGATGCCCTGCAGGCCCTGGTTGAGCAGGTCGCCCCAGTCGTAGGAGGGCGCGCGCACGCCCAGGCCGAGGAAGCTCAGCGCGGAGATCTCCAGCAGGCACCAGCCGACCGACATGGTGCCGGTGAGGATGAGCGGCTCGGCGACGTTGGGCAGGATGTGCCGGAACAGCAGCGTGAACCGGCTCGCGCCGAGCATCCGGGCCGCGGCGACGTAGTCGCGGCTGGCGACGCCGGCCGAGGTGGTCTGCGCCAGCCGGGCGAGGGTCGGCGCGTTGGCGATGCCGATGCCGATGACCGCGCCGGTCGCGCCGACGCCGATGATGGTGTTGACGAACAGGGCGAGCAGCAGCCCCGGCAGCGCCACGGACGCGGTGATGAACCCGGCGACGAGCCGGCGGACGCGCCCGCCGAGCACCGACGGCAGGATACCGAGCGGGATGCCGATGACCATGCCGATGACGGCGGCGGTGACGGCGAGCAGCAGCGACAGCCGGGTCGCCACGAGCGTGCGGGCGAACAGGTCGCGGCCGAGCTGGTCGGTGCCGAACCAGTGCTCGCCGGAGAACCCGGCGCTGGCGTTGACCGCGTCGGTGCGTTCGGCGGCGTCGGACCAGAACCAGGGCCCGACGACCGCGAGGACGACGAGCAGCAGCAGCGCGACCGCGGCGGTCACGGTGATCGGGTTGGCCTTGCGCAGAAGGCTTCGCATCGTCAGCTCCGGCCGATCAGGGACTGCCGGTCGACGATGCCGAGCAGCACGTCGACGAGGACGTTGACGAGCAGGACCGCGGCGGCGAGCACCAGCAGCACGCCCTGCACGAGCGGGTAGTCGCGGTCGATGATGGCCTGGATGATGGCCGTGCCCAGCCCGGCGCGGGCAAACACGCTCTCCACGACGACGCTGCCGGCCACGAGCACGCCGAGCAGCAGGCCGCCGATCGTCAGCGCGGCGGTGAGCAGGTTGGGCAGCGCGTGGCGGAGGTACAGCAGCCGCCAGGGCAGCCGCTTGCCACGCGCCACGGTCATGTAGTCCTCCCCCAGGACCAGGTCCGTCTGGGCCCGCACGATCCGGGCGAGGCCCGCGGCCGGCCCGATCGACAGCGCGAAAGCGGGCAGGACGAGCGAGCGCCAGCCGGTCGAGCCGGCCACCGGCAGCGCCCGCAGCGTGACGGCGAAGACGAACACCAGCACAATGCCGATGAGGAACGACGGGATCGTGTTGAGGGCGCTGCTGACGACGGTGAACGCGACCAGCGTCCGCGGCCGGCGGCCGTTGTGCGTCAGCGAGCCGATCAGCATCCCGAACAGCAGCGCGAGCACGAGCGTCAGCGCGATCGCGACGCCGACCAGCGTCGCCGTGGTGACCAGCCGCTCACCGATCGTCTGCGCCACCGGGCGGTCCGTGGCGATGGACTTGCCGAGGTTGCCGGACAGCAGCCGCTGCCAGAAGTCCAGGAACTGGATCGGCAGTGGCTTGTCGAGGCCGAGCGCCGAGCGCCGCTGGTCGACGAGGCTCACCGGTGCGGTCGGCCCGAGGGCCGCCCGCACCGGGTCGCCGGGAACGAGCGCGATCATGAAGAACACCACCGAGGCCACGGCGAACAGCGAGACCACCAGACGCACAGCTCGTCGGAGGGTGAAGGCGAGCCATGGATGTGTCCGTTCGAGGGTGTCGAGCACGAGAGCGCCGTCCGTTTCTTCCGATGTTGCCTACTTCGTGACGCGTGCTTACTTCGTGACGCGGATACTCGTCGGGATGATCCGGCCCTGCATCGTCGAGAAGGACGACTTGGTGGTCACCCAGTTCGTGATGACCGGGGCGATCGGGACCACGTCGACGTTGGAGAACAGCGCCTGCTCCGCCGTGATCCACAAATCGCAGCCCTGTTGCCCGACCGTCTGGTTCGCCTGCGTCGCGGTGTCGGTGAACGTCTTGTTCGCAACATGTCCGGCGTTGGTGCCGTTGGGCGGGAACGGCCCGCCGAGGAGCCCGAAGACGCCGGACTGGAACGGAATGGACAGGGCCAGCGTCGGCCAGATGTCGTAGTCGCCGGTGCTGAACAGCGTGGTCGACAGCGTGCCCTGCGTGACCGGGGTCAGCGTCAGCTTGATGCCGATCGCCTGCAGTTGCTGCGCGATGAGCTCCGCCGCCGGCTGGTTGCCCGCATAGGTGGACAGGTACGGCGCGTTGAGGTTGAGCTCCTTGCCGTCCTTCTGCCGCACACCGCCCGAGCCGGCGACCCAGCCGGCCGTGTCGAGCAGCTTCTTGGCCTCCTCGACGTTGGTACCCGGCACGGCGCTGCTGGCCGCGCTGTCGGGGCACGCCTGCGGCGAGGCCGGGGCCACGCTGTTCGACGGCTCCTTCGACAGACCCCGCGTGACCACCGAGGCGATCTGCGGCCGGTCGAGCGCCATCGCGATGGCCTTGCGGACGTTCGGGTCCGCGGTGATCCGCGTGCTGCCCTCGTTGAACAGCATCATCGCGCCACCGGAGTTGTACTGCTTGGCCGTCATCCCGGAGGCCGTGAGCCGCTGCCGGTCCGGGCCATTGATCGCGGCCGCGTTGAGGTCGCCGGTGGTCAGCAGGTTCGCGGCGGTGGTCTCGTTCGCGACGATCTTCATCACGATCGTCTTGGGCGCGCCCGCGGTCGCCGTGCTCGCGCCGTCGGGACCCCACGTGTAGCCGTCACGCCGGGTCAGCGTGTAGTGGTCGTTGGGGACCGCCTCGGTCAGCGTGTACGGGCCGGAGCCGCTGGCCGTGGTGGCGAGCGACGCCGGGTTGGCCGCGCCCGCACCGCACGGGATCGGCAGGAACTCCAGCGCCGGCAGGATGAACTGGTACGGCTGCTCGAGGTTCAGCGTCACCGTGTTCGCGGCGTCGTCGGCCTGCACGGTGAACTTGTTGTTGGGCAACGCGATGCCGATGAGGGTCGACGCGCTCGCCGGGTTCTTGACGTTGTCGAACATCTTCGCGACCGTCGAGGCGGTCAGCGGGCTGCCGTCGGAACAGGTGACGCCCGACTTCAGGGTGAACGACACCTTGCCGCCGTCCACCTGCCACTGCGACGCGAGGCCGGACACAATTTTGCCGTTGGCGTCGGCGTGGACGAGCGGGTCGTAGAGGAAGCGGAAGAGGTTGACCGCGACAGTGCGCGAGCCGAGCATCGGGTTGAGGGCGCCCGGGTCGTCCGCCACCGAGAACGTGAAGGTACCGTCGGTGACGACGTCCGCCGAGCCCGCCCCGGAGCCGTCGTCCGACCCGCCGCATGCCGCTGAGGTGAGGCACAGCGCCAGACCCGCGGTCAATGCGAGCAGTCGGGAGCGTGAGAGACGCATGGGTCCTCCTTGGGGGATGCCCAAGTAGACCATCGGACCTGAGGCCCGATCGCTGTCTGAAACCACAGGTTTGGCCCGGCGCAACCTGTCAGAATCGACAGAGCAACCGGATACTGGTAACGGCTCGGCAGAGATCGTGTTTCGGCGGGATATCGCACCTGCGCGACCGCCGGGCGGACAGGAGGCGCGTGTGACCGACGCGCTGGGACCGACCGCGGTGCAGCTCGCGGGGGCGCATCTGCTCGGCGAGCTCGACCTGCTGGTGGAACAGATCACCGCCGAGGTGTGGCGCGCCGTGCCCGCCTACAGCGACATCGTGATGGAACGCAGCGCCCTGGAACAGCACGTGCGGCCGAACATTCAGGGGACGCTCGAATACATGCACAGCGGCCGCGACATCGACGACGACGACCGGCGCCGCCTCGAGGTGCTCGGCCGCAGTCGCGCGCTGCAGGGCGTGCCGCAGGCGGCGATGATCCAGTCGTTCCGCATCGCGGAGCGCGCGCTCGTCGACGCGTTCTGCGTGTTCTGCATCCGCTCCGCGTTCAACAGCGCCGAGCAGCGCAGTGGCATCCAGGCCATCAGCGCCATCATGGACCGCGTCGAGCGGACCGCCTTCGAGGCGTACCTCGACACACAACGCGAGCTCGAGCTCGACCGCGGTGCCAGCATCGCCATGCTCGTCACGCGGCTCGTCGACAGCTCGGTCGGCGACCAGGTCGACATCGACGCCCAGGCGCGGCTCATCGGCGCCAACCCCGCCATGCCGTACCGCTCCATCGCGCTGATGGTGCGCCGGGGCGACGAGTCGGCGGGCGCGGCGGACCCGGCCCGGGACCTCACCCGGCTGCGCCGGCACATCCAGGCGCGGCTACGGGAGGCGCGGGTGCCCTCGGTCATCGCCGGGGTCCGCGACAACGCGCTGATTCTGCTCGTACCGGTGACCGACCGCGACGCGCTCGCCGCGATCCGGCGGGCCGTGATGCCCGGCCAGCTCCGCATGGACGTCGTCGGCGGCGCCGGTGACGTCTACCCGAGCCTGTTCGAGGCCCGGGACTCGTGCCGGCAGGCCCTTGCGGCGCTCGAGGTCGCCGCGCGGCGGGGCCGCCAGCACGAGGTGGTCGAGTTCGGCGACGTGGCCATCGACGTGATGCTGCTCGACAGCGCAGACGCGAGCCGCCGGCTGATCGGCGGCTATCTGGGCAACCTCGAGCCGCACCCGATGCTGGTGCAGACCATCCGGGAGTACCTCGGGCAGAGCCTGTCCGTGCAACTGACCGCCGAACGGCTGATGGTGCACGTGAACACGATCGCCTACCGGCTGCGCCGGATCCGCGACCTGACCGGCCACGACCTGCGCAAGCCCGATGACGCCGTCGGCTTCTCGCTGGCGCTGCGAGCCAAGGACCTGCTCGCGGAGCCCGAGGTGCCCGCTACACCGCAATGACGCGCAGGCTCCGGTCGGTCCGGGTCAGCCGGCGGTGCCCGTCGTCGGTCACGACGATCGTGTCCTCGACCATCATGCCGCCCCAGCCGACGACGTAGTACGGCGTCTCGAAGCAGAACGTCATGCCCGCCTCGACGGCGGTGTCGGTGGCCTCGTTGACGATCGGCGGCTCGTAGACGTCGGCGCCGATGCCGTGGCCGCAGTGCTGACGCCGGTAGGGGCGGATGCCGCCGGCCTCGACCTCCTGGATCGCCGCCTTGAACAGCGTCGACGCCGGCACGCCGGCACGCACGTCGGCGAGCTGCCGGTCCTCCCCGGCGAGGATCGCGGCGTACCGGCTCGCCTGCAGCGCGTCGGGCTCGCCGACGACGGCGGTGCGGCCGATATCGGACCAGTAGCCGCCGACGACGCAGCCAACGTCGAAGCGCAGCAGGTCCCCGGGCGCGAGAGGACGGTCGGTGGGGTACACGTCGGCGAAGGCACTGTGCGGGCCGGACGACGACACCGCGAACTTCGGCTCACCGCCGCCGGCGACGATGACGCCCGCGACGATCGAGGACAGCTCCCGCTCGGTCATGCCGACCCGCGCGGCGCTGATGGCCGCATCGACACCGTCCTCGGCCAGGTGCGCGGCCCGTTCGAGCAGTGCGATCTCCCCCGGCAGCTTGCGGGCCCGCACCCGCAACGCCCACGGCGACGCGTCGACGAACCGGGCGCCGGGCAGGGCGAGGGACAGCTGGGCGAGCGCGTTGGGGTTGATGGCGGCACTGTCGACCCCGATGACCGCCGAGCCGATCCCGGCGCTCAGCGCGGCCGCCGCCATGGCCTCGACGGCGTCGCGGTGTGCGTCGGGCGTGAACGCCAGCGGCAAAGGCCGGTCGGACTCGAAGTAGAACCGGCCGTAGGGCACGAAATCGTCGACGGCAATCCCTCCGACGGCCGCATCGGTGGCGGGCGCGGCGTCGGCGACCGGCCCGGCGACGACGGTGCGGTCGCCGGTGACGAACGCGCCGATCGTCGGCAGGCCGAACACCGAGCCGCCCATACTGCGGTAACCGGTCGCATACAGGACGTTGGCCGTCGATACGGCCAGGAACGCGTCGAACGGCGCGTCCTGCAGCGCCTCACGCAGCCGGGCGACGCGCTGGCCCGCCAGCACCGCTGTCTGTTCTGTCACCGCGCAAGTTGACCAGACGGCGCGAGCGGCCCGCACTGTCTCGACACACAGGGTTGCCCGACGGCCGTCTGTCGGAACAGACAACGATGCCGCCGGGAACGCCCGTCAATGCGCCTTGAGCGCGGCGACCTTCGTGCGGACGCGTTCACGCAGGGCAGCCGCGTCGTAGAGGACGCCGCCCTTGACCGTGTGGGCGACGCCGCCGGCCCGTTCGACCCGCCCGTCGCGCAGCCGCAGCCGGCCGTGGCCGTACAGCACCTTGAGGTTGGCCAACGGGTTCTCGGCGACGACGACGAGGTCGGCGAGCTTGCCGGCCTCGACACTGCCGATGCGGTCCTGCCAGCCGAGCAGCTCGGCGCCCCACAGGGTAGCGGCCCGCACGACCTCGAGCGGCTCGAGGCCGCACTCGCGCAGCAGCTCCAGCTCCTCGGGGTAGCCGAAGCCGAAGAGCTTGAAGATGGAGCCGGGGTCGGTGCCGACGGTCACCCGGCCGCCCCTGTCGAAGTAGGCCTTGACGAACGCCATCCAGCGGCGGAATCCGTCCCGCCAGACGGTCTCCGGCTCGGTGCCCCAGTCCTCGAAGAAGGACCCGTGTGCGCCCGAGTCCGGCTGCCAGTAGGACCACAGCTGCGGGGCGGTGTAGTCGGCGTGCCAGGGGGAGGTCTGCACCCGCTCGGCGTCGCGCAGACCCACGTAGACGTTGAGCGTCGGGTCGAGCGTGACGCCGGTGCTGACGAGCTCGTCGACGAAGTCGTCCCACTGACGGCTGCCGGGCTCGGCGGCCTGTGCCCAGGACCGTCCGGCGTCGGCGAAGCGCATCGCCTCGTCCTGGTAGTTGTAGTCGAGCGCGAAGCGCTGCAGACGGCGACCGGCGAGCATCGACTCGGGCAGCCCGTAGAAGTGCTCGATGCTGCCCAGACCCCAGTGCGCCGAGTCGAGGGCGGTGGCCTGCGCCACGTAGCCCTGGTGGTGGTGACACGCAGAGCCCAGCCCGAGCCGGTTCGCCTCCTTCAGCGCCGCGGCGTAGACGTCGCGGCGGTAGCCGAAGAACTTGATCCCCTCGGCACCGCGCTCGGCGACGCCCTGCACCCAGGCGCAGGCGTCCTTCGGGTCGGTGAACGGGGCCGGGTGGCCCTCACCGAAGCCGACGTACGGGCTGATGCGGGGCGCGGCAATGTCGTCGCGCGCGCTGCGGTCGGCCTCGGCGCGGACGAAGTCGAGGCCGTTGATGAAGCAGCCCGGCTCCCGCACGGTGGTGATGCCGTGGCCGAGCCAGAGGTCGTACACGTACTGCGCGTCCGGCACGTGGCCGGGCCAGCCGATGTGGCCGTGCGCGTCGACGAAGCCGGGCAGCACGTAGTGGCCGGTGAGGTCGAGCTCGTGGCCGCCGGGGCCGGGCTGCGGCGGCTCCGCCGGCTGCAGCCGCGGCCCGGTCGGCGGGCCGAGCAGGTGCACCGACGCGATGCGGTCGCGTTCGATCACGACGTCGGCCGGCCCGTACGGCGGAGCGCCGGTGCCGTCGACGACCATGACGTTACGCAGGATGAGCCGCGGGAACGGGCCGATGCCGACGTCCCGGGCGGTGCCCTCGTGCCCGCTCATGTGCCGCTTCGGCGGAAGGCGGGTGCGACCTCGACGGCGAAACGGCGCATCTGTTCGAGCATCTCGTCGACGGTGTTGGCCACGACGATCATCCCGGCGAGGTGGTCGGCGCCGGCCTCGGCGAGCCGCGCGATCCGCTCGGTGACCGCGGCCGCGTCGCCGATGAGGTTCTCCGACACGTAAGCGTCGATGTCGATGCCCTTGAGCGTGGTGGCGCGGAGGCTCACCAGGTGCTCGTACACCTGCGACGCCCGGAACCGCGAGATCGCGTCCCCGGCGTCGTCGCCGAGGCACAGCACCATCTGCGGGGCGATCGCGATCGCGGCCGGGTCGCGGCCGCCCGCCTCGGCGTTGGCGCGCAGGGTCCGCACGCCCTCGGCGAGGCGGGCGGCCGGCAATCCGGCCGGCATCCAGCCGTCGCAGAGCCGTGCGGCGCGGCGCAGGGTGCCGGCGGCGTTGCCCGAGGAGTACAAAGGCAGCGGGTGCTGGACCGGCTTGGGGTACATCTCGACATCGCTGAACCGGACGTGGCGCCCGTCGTAGCTCGCGACGCGCTCGCGGAACAGCAGCCGCAGCGCCTCGAGGGACTCCTCGACGAGCTCGGCGCGGGGGACGCCGGCGAAGTCGGGGCGCACCGACTCGAACTCGGCGCGGTAGGCGCCGACCCCGACGCCGAGGATCAGCCGGCCGCCGCTGAGCTGATCGAGCACCGACGCCTGCTTGGCCAGCAGGACCGGTTCGCGCATCGGCGCCACGACCACGCCGGTCATCAGCCGTATCGTGGAGGTCTGCGCGGCGAGGTACGACAGCGTCACCATCGGCTCGTAGAACCGCGGCGGCTCGTCGAACCCGGCCCGGACGTACGGCATCGTGCTGAGGTGGTCGTTGACGAGTACCGAGTCGTAGCCGAGCCGCTCCGCCTCGGCGGCGACGCGCGCGATGCCGGTGTGGTCGGCGAAGCGGATCGGGTAGGCCATGCCCTCGACGCAGGTCGGCAGGCTGACCCCGAACTGCAGGCTCATCGCGGCTCCACGACGATGAGGTCGCGGTCGAGCTCGGTGAGGATCTGCGTGCCGCCGCCGGTGATGACCACGGTGTCCTCGATGAAGGCGCCACCGACGCCGAGCCGGTAGTACGGCGTCTCGACCTCGAAGACCATGCCCTCCTCGAGGACGGTGTCGGCGTTCGGGGTGAGCACCGGCATGTCGTAGTACTCGATCCCGATGCCGTGGCCGACGTGCTGGCGCTGGTACGTCGGGATGCCCGCCTCCCGGACCCGCTCGACAGCGGCGTTGAACACGTCGCGGGCGACGGCGCCGGGCTTCATGAGGTCGATGGCGAGCTGCTGCCCGGCCTTCGACGCGTCGAACAGGGCGCGGGTCTCGCCGCTGGGCTCTCCGAAGGAGACGAGCCGGCCGATGTCGGACTTGTAGCCGTTGAAGTCGACGCCGATGTCGAAGAACGCGAAGTCGCCGGGGCGCAGCGGGATGTCGCCGGCCGGCACCTGGCCGAGTGCCAGGCCCTTGCCGAACCGGACGAGGCAGAAGCCGGGCCGCGCGCCCTCTGCGGTGACGGCCTTGTCGAACGCCGCCTTGACCTCGCGCTCGGTGACGCCTTCGGCGAACAGGTCGACGGCGGCCCGGAAGCCGGCCTCGGTGGCGCGCAGCGCGCCGGTGAGCAGCTCGATCTCGCGGGCCGTCTTCACCGCGCGGATGCGGCGCAGCAGCGCGGCCGCGGGCTTGAACGTGGCGCGGGGGAAGCGCTCGGCGAGCTCGGCCAGCAGCGTGGGCTTCGGGCCGCGCTCGTCGACGGCGACGACCGCCTCGGCCAGGCCCAGTTTCGTGATCGCCTCCGCGATGGCATCGACGGACGAGCGGCCGGTGGTGTGGGCCTCGGTGAGGTCGAGGATGCGCCGTTCGTCGGCGTCGAGCGCGACGCCGGGGACGGTGTCGCGGAAGAAGGTGCCGAACGTGACGACGTCGCGGATCGTCGGGTAGGCGGCGAGGGTCAGGTCGGCCTCGCCGATGGAGGAGACGATGACGCCCGCGGCCGGCGCCGCGGCGGTCGTGACGGTGTAGAACTCGTCATCCCGGGGGAACATCTCCTGGCCAAGGACCCACACGCCGCTGAGGTAGTAGTTGTTCTCGAGGGTGCTCGCGATGACGCCGTCGACGCCCTCGGCGTTGAGCAGTGCGGTCGCGCGTTCCGTGTTGATCAGCACGGGTGGTCTCCTTACGGTGCGGTGAAGCCGTACGACGAGTGCAGGACGTCGAGTGCGGAGTCGAGGTCGGCGCCGCACTCCGGGATCGACGGCAGGTGCGCCGCGGTGAGCTCCGAGTGCTTGAGCCCGGTGGAGGTGAGCACCGCGACGACCGTGCCGGCCGGATCGACGGCGCCGGTCTCGACGAGCCGCGGGATGGTGGCGACGGACAGCGCGGAGGAGGTCTCGACGTAGATGCCCTCCAGGGCGGCGAGGTCGCGCTGGGCCTGCAGCATCGCCGCGTTGTCGGCGCTGCGCGCGGCGCCGCCGGTGTCGCGCAGCACGTTGAGGGCCTGGAAGGTGCTCAGGTTGGAGCCTACGGACACGGCGACGGTCGGGTCGGGGCCGATCGGCATCTCGATGCAGTCGTCGAGGCCTTCGGCGAGGGCGTGCTCGAGCGGGCCGTAGACCTCCGCGGCGTGCATCCTCGGCACGGTGTCGATGACACCGGCGCGCCGGAACTCACAGAAGCCCTTCCAGGCGCCGGTGAACGCGTCGCCGGCGCCGACCGGCACGACGACGTGGTCGGGCGCGCGGCCGAGCTGGTCGACGATCTCGTAGCCGATCGTCTTGTACCCCTCGATGCCATAGCAGTTGCTGCCGAAGTACGGCCACGTGTAGACGGTCACCGGGAACCAGTCGAGCCGCTCGACCGCCTGGCCGACGATCCGCCAGCGGTCCTTGACGGTCGGGGCGGCGAGCAGCAGCGTGCCGAAGACGGCCATCTGCGTTTTCATCGCGATCGGGAACTGCTGCGTCGTCAGCATGACGCACGGCAACCCGGCGCGGGCGGCGAACGCGGCGGTCGCGGCGCCGGCGTTGCCCGAGGACGAGCCGGTGATGACGCGCATCCCCATGCCGCGGGCGACGGAGACAGCGACGGCGGCGAGCCGGTCCTTGAAGGAGCCGGTCGGGTTGCGGCTCTCGTCCTTGAGGTACAGCTCCTTCAGGCCGAGCTTCGCGGCGAGCCGCGGCGCCGGCACGAGGGGTGTGCCGCCCTCCCCCAGCGTGGTCACGTCCTGCGGCGCGACGGGCAACAGGTCGCGATAGCGCCACAGCGACCCCGGCTCGCGGGGACGGTCGTGGACCGCCTTGGCGAGGGCGTCGTCGTCGTAGACGACTGACAGGTTGCTCGGGGTGCCCCGCCCGGCGCACGCGGGGCAGCCCGCGAACATGGCGCCGGGTTCGTAACGCGCGTCGCAGCGCAGGCAGCGCAGTCCTTCGGCCAACATGGCTACGTCCTCTCCGTTGCGTCGGACGCTATACCGTTGCACTGGACGGGACAAGACCCCGGACCTGCCGACCGGCCTTGAACACCGCCCGGACGTTGCCCGGGTAGGCCCGGAAGTCGTAGGGGTCGCCTTCGACGACGACGAGGTCGGCCCGCAGCCCCGGCCGCAGGGTGCCGACCCGCTCGTCGATGCGCATGAGCTGCGCCGCCGACTGGGTGCCGGCGCGCAGGGTCGCCGCCGGGTCGAGGCCCTGCTCGTGCATCAGCGCCAGTTCCGCGAGATTGCGCCCGTGCGACTCGGCGGCGGCGTCACTGCCCATCGCGATCCGCACGCCGGCCGCCACGGCCCGGCGGAACGAGTCGGCCCGCAGCCGCTGGTTCTCGATCGCCTTCTCCGCGATCGCCGGCGGCACCGCCGCGCCCTGCTCGATCCGCTCCAGGATGAACTGACCCACGCCGAGCGTGGGCACCAGCCAGGTCCCGTTCGCGAGCATCAACTCGATCGCCTCGTCGTCGAGGTCGGTGCCGTGTTCGATGGAGCGGATCCCGGCCCGGACCGCGTTCTTGATGCCCTGGGCGCCGTGCGCGTGCGCCATCACGTAGCTGCCGGCCCGTTCTGCCTCCTCGACCATGGTGGTCAGCTCGGCCATCGTGAAGTGCGCGTGGGACGGGTCGTCCCGCGGCGAGAACACGCCGCCGGACGTGTTCACCTTGATCATGTTGGCCCCGTTGCGCAGCAGTTCGCGGACCTTCCGGCGGCACTCGTCGACCCCGTCGACGATGCCCGAGGGGCGGCCGGGGGTGACCCCCAGGATGTCGGTGTGGTTGCCGCTGGGCAGCCAGTGATCGCCGTGGCCGCCGGTCTGGCTGAGCGCGATGATCGAGATGTGCAGGTCCGGGCCGTCGATGAGGCCCAGCTCCACCGCCCGCTGGACGCCGAGGTCGGCGCCCGAGGCGTCGCGCACCGTGGTGATGCCCGAGTCGAGAGTCTTCCGCAGGTTCTCGGCGGCGAGGTAGAACTGCAGCGAGAAGGGCATGTTGAGGTTCTGGATGGTGTCCAGGCTGCTCAGCAGCGCGTGGATGTGGCAGTCGATGAAGCCGGGCAGGACCGTGCGGCCGGTGACGTCGATCGCCTCGTCGCCGTCCAACTCTGGGCCGACGTCCACGATGCGGCCGTCCTCGATGCTGATGTCGCCGGCGGCCGGTGCGCTGCCGGTGCCGTCGAAAATGCTGCCGCCGCGAAGGACGATGCGCGTCATCCTGCACCTCCCGTGATGTGGGTGTATCGCCTGACGCAATGTTGTAGCATCCAGCGGGAGACCACGGGAGTGTTGTGATGGACAAGACCCTTCGGATCGGCGTCGCCTCGCTGGTCGAGCGACCCATGCCCGAGCTCGCGGCACAGGCGGCACGCCTGGAGTCGCTGGGCTACGACCAGATCTGGGTGCCCGACGAGCGGCTCCTGCGCAACGTCTACGTCGCCCTCGCGACCATCGCCACGGCCACCTCCCGGATCGGGCTCGCCACCGGCGTCACCAACCCCTACACGCGGCACCCCGCGATGACGGCCGCCGCCATCGCGACCATCGACGAGCTGTCCGGCGGCCGGGCCTCGCTCGGGCTCGGCGCGGGCGGCGGGCTCGACGCCTTCGGCATCGACCGGCCCAGCCCCGTGAAGGCGCTGCGCGAGACGACCGCGATCGTGCGGGCCCTCACCGGCGGGGAGCGGTTCACGGCGCGCGAGGGCATGTTCCCGATGGACGCCGGGCTCAACTTCACGTCTTCGCGGCGGGTTCCGGTGTACCTCGCGGCCCGCGGCCCGAAGATCCTCCGCCTCGCCGGCGAGATCGCCGACGGCGTCGTCATCGGCGGCTTCGCACGACCCGAAGGCATCGACTATGCTCGCCGCCAGGTTGCGCAGGGCCTCGAACGGTCCGGCCGCACCTGGAGCGACCTCGACGTCGTCTCCTGGCTCTACGTATCAGTGGACGACGATGCAGAGAAAGCGCGGGTGGCGGTGGCGAAGATCGTGCTCGCCAGCCTGGTGACCAGCCGCCCGATCCTCGACCAGCTCGGCGTCGACCTGCCCGGCCCGCTGCGCGACCACCTCGACCGCACCGGCTGGGCCTTCCCGGCACTCGACGCCCACGAGGCCGCCGCACTGCTCTCCCCCGGGCTGCTCGACACCTTCGCCGTCTACGGCACGCCCGACGACTGCGTGCGCCGCCTGCGCGAGATCCGCGAATGCGGCATCGACCACCTCACCTGCGTGCTGTTCGCCCCGTCCGGGTCCACGGTCGACGACGTGGCCGAGCGACTCGCCGAATCCGTCCTGCCGGCGCTGCGATGACCGAGGACGCGAAGAACTCGACCGTCGACCGGGCGCTACGCGTCCTGGAGGCGTTCCTGACCGAGGACCGCGACCTCGGCGTGCTCGAGCTCGCCCGCAAGGTCGACCTCGACAAGAGCGTCATCCACCGCATTCTCACCACACTGGTGCGGCGCGGCTTCCTCGAGCAGAACCCGGTCAGCCGCCGCTACCGGGTCGGGCTCCGGGTCTGGGAGCTCGGCCAGCGCTACGTCGCCGGGCACCAGTTCGAGGAGCTTGCGACCGCCGCGCTGACCCGGATCGTGGAGAACCACCCGTACACCACCGGCTCTCTGTCCATCCTCGACGGCACCGAGGTCGTCGTCCTGCTGGCACTGCGCAGCGCCGGCCCGATCAGCGTCTACGTCGACCCCGGCACGCGCCTGCCCGCCGCGCTGACCGCCAGCGGCCGCGCCGTCCTGGCCTACGCCTCGTCCGAGGACGTGGCCGCGGCGCTGCAGGCGGGTCGATCGGCGGCCAGCCACACCCGCCCGAGCGCGGCGGCCCTCGCCAAGGACCTGGCCGCCATCCGCGAGACCGGCCACGCGATCAACCGCGGCGGCTACTTCCCCGGCATCGCCACCGTGGCGGCCTGCGTCCGCGACCAGGCCGGCACCCCGCTCGGCGCGCTGTCGGTGTACTTCCCGATCGCGCCCGAGACCGAGGACCTCTTCGCGAAGCTCCCCGACGCGGTCGGTGAGGCGGTGGAAGAGGTCTCCAGAGGCCTGAGCCCCGTCCTCTGACCTCACCGCCGCCCGGCGTGGCCGGCGGACGACGAAGGCGCGCCGCGGACCCCTCAGACGCCGTAGCCGTGCTGCACGATGCGCTCGGCCATGGGCAGGTAGTCCTCCTGGCGCTGGGGTGTGAACGTGCCGAGGCCGTCGACGTACCGGTTGTACATGCAGAACGCGGCCGCGATCAGCACGGTGTCGTGGAGCTCCACGTCGGTGGCGCCCTCCGAGCGGGCGGCCTCGACCAGGTCCGCCGTCACCGCCCGGCCGCTGCGCTGCACGGCGCCGGCGATGCGCAGCAGCGCCCGCAGCTTCGGCGAGATCGGCGCCGAGTCGACGTCGGCCCGGACCTTTTCCACGAGGCCCATGCCGGCGTCGAGCTGGGCCGCCGCGAACGCTGAGTGCGACGAGCAGCAGAACGTGCAGTCGTTGAGCCCCGACACGTAGGCCGCGATGAGCTCCCGCTCCCCCGGCGACAGCGAGTGCGGCGCGCGCAGGAGCACTTCGGCCAACGCGTTGAGCGGCTCCGCCGTCTCCGGCCGGTACCGCATCGGTCCGGTGATACCGGGGAACAGTTGTTCGTCCACACAGAGGTCGATGTATGCCATGCCCCTACCGTGGCACACCGGAGCCTGCGGTTCTTCTTCGAGCATGCGCAATCGCGTAGACATACCTGGATCACAGGACTGTCCACTGTGGATCAGGGATCGAGTCCCCTCGTCGAAACATGGCCGCGATACACGATCCTGGAACGGCAAAGCCAGAGGTGCGACCGTAATCCGACGCCCTGGGCGGCCGTCCGATCGGCGACAGAACGCAGCAAGTCAGCTTTAACTCGATCCCAAGTCGGTGCGGGCCTAATGGTGTTCGCCGGGCCGCACGGCTCGGCCTCACCGGAAAAAGGGAGTTCCACCGATGTTGAAGAAGGCCACGACGCGCATCAAGCTCGACCAGATCGTCGCCACCGGCGTCGAGCTGCGCGAGGACGACCTGCGGCAGATCAGCGCCGGCGTGCGCAGCCAGGTCTGCACGAAGAGCGGCGGCGGCTGGTCGTGCTCCGGCGACGGCATGAGCGACTGACCGGGTACCGGACGACTCTGCTGACACATCGCCATGACTGAACAGATCCTCGTCCTCACCGACGCCGAGGACGTCACCGCCGAGCGCGTCGCGGCCCTGCTCACCTCACGCGGAGCCGAGGTGCTGCTCCTCGATCCGGGGGTCGTGCCGGCCGGTGCACACGTCGAGATGACCGCCGGCGGCACCGGTCGCGTTCGCCGGTGGCTGCGCCTCGGTGACCGGGACGTCGATCTGGACGGTCTGACGTGTGTGTGGCACCGGCGCCCGACGGCGCCGGTGCCACCCCGCACCGTCGGCGACCCGGACGTGCGGGCCCACCTGTCCGGCGAGGTGAAGACCTACCTCGACGGCGTGTGGCGGGCGCTGGCCTGCCGCCAGGTGCCCGCCACCCGCGACGTGATCGACCGTGCCGACCGCAAGGCGTACCACCTCGCGGCCGCCGTCGACCTGGGGTTCGCGGTGCCGCCGACGCTGATCACCGCCGACCCCGACCGGCTGCTCGACTTCTACGACGAGCACGACGGGAAGATCATCACGAAGCCGTTGCACCGCTCGCCGCGTGGCACCGCCGAGGCGCCCATGGGCCGCTACACGGAGCCGGTGAGCAACCGCGACCTCGGATACGTCGCGGCGTTGCGGCTGTCGCCGATGATCGTCCAGGCGTACGTGCCGAAGGACGTCGAGCTGCGGGTGACCGTCGTCGGCGCGGCCGTCTTCGCCGTCGAGATCCATTCCCAGGCGACGCGCCACACGCGGTACGACTGGCGCCGCTATGACCACGAGAACACCCCGCTGCGGGTCCACGCGCTGCCCGATGACGTGGCAGAACGCTGCCGGGCGCTCGTGGACCGCCTCGAGCTGAGCTTCGGCGCCATCGACCTGATCCTGACCCCGGAGGGGGAATACGTGTTCCTGGAAATCAACCCCAACGGGCAGTACGACTGGCTCGAGCTGGCCACCGGGCTGCCGATCACCGCGGCGGTCGTCGACCTGCTGCTGACCGGTTCGGTCGAGGTGCCGGCATGACGCTACTGACGGAGGCGGTCGGGCTGCTGCGCGCGGCGACCGCCGAGAAGGCCGAGCGGGCGGAGGTCCGGGCCCGGGTCGACGCGCTGCGCGCGCGGCACCCCGAGGCGGGGCTGCGCCTGCTGTGGCAGCGCGAGGAGTACGACGGGTCGCTGCACTACGACCTGCTCGTCCGGCAACCGGCCACCGACGCGGGCGTGGTGTCGGTGTCGTGGTGCCCGGACGACGCCCTGCCCTGGCCGCTGCGCGGCGTGCAGCGCGGCGGCGAGATGCTGCTGGTGCGGGTCGACGGTTTCGAGCTGGGCGTGGCCGACGCGATCGGCTTCCTCGACCTGCTGTGGCGGGAGGCGCCGCTGCGCGACCGGCTCGTCGACACCTGCCTGGTGCGCCTGGCCTTGGACGCCGCCGCCGACGGCACGGAGCTCGACGACGCGGCGTTGCAGGAGGCCGCCGACGCGTTCCGGCGGGCGCGCGGCCTGCTCACCCTCGAGGACACCCGCGCCTGGATGTCCCGCGAGCGGCTCAGCGACCAGCAGTTCGAGGACCTCGTCGCGCACCAGGCCCGGGTGGCGAGGCTGCGCGAGCGGGTCACCGCCGGGCGGGTCGACGCCGAACTCGCCGCCGACCCGGGCCGCTACGAGCAACTGCGGCTGGTGCGGGTGGAGGCCGCCGACGATGCCGCCGCGGCCCGGCTGGCCGCGGCGCCGGACCTGCTCGCCGCCGCGGCGGCCGACTTCGCCGCCGGCGTCGGGCCGGCGCCGGTGCTGATGACGGTCACGCGTGCGGACCTCGATCCCGCGCTGGCCGAGGCGATCGCCGGCGGCGTGCCGGTGCCGCTCGCCGGCGGCTACCTCGTCGCCGCGGTGCTGGGCGTGCAGCCCGCCACCCGCGACGCGGTCTCCCGCCGGCTGTTCGGCGAGTGGCTGGCCGAACGGCGGGCCGCGGCGCACATCGAGTGGAACTGGGGCCCGTCATGAGCGAGCTCAACGTGACCCGCGACGGGGTGTTCCTGGCCGCCGCGGTGCGCCGCCACGCGGACGCCGGCCGGGTCGAGCCGGAGCGGCTGCGGGTCCTGCCCGCCCGGCTGTTCGCGGCGTTGTGGCTGGCAGCCTCGCTGCTGCTCACCGGGCTGGGCGCGGTGCTGCTCGCGATGAGCACCGGGCTGGTGCCGCGATGAGCCGCCGGCGCCTGCCGGAGCTGCGGCAGGTCAAGGCGGCCGACTGCGGTGCCGCCTGTCTGGCCATGGTGCTCACCTACCACGGGCGGCCCACGACGGTACGGCAGATGACCGCCGACCTCGGGGTGTCCCGCGACGGGCTGAGCGCGTTGGCCCTCGTCGAGGAGGCCGGCCGGTACGGCCTGCACGCCCGGGCGTTCTCCCTGCCCCCCGAGGAACTGGCCGCGGTGCCGACGCCGGCGGTGCTGTACTGGAACTTCAACCACTATGTGCTGCTGGAGCGCTGGGGCCGCCGGCGGGTGCAGCTGCTGGACCCGGTCTCCGGGCGCCGCCGGCTCACCCGCGAGGAGTTCGACGTCGGCTACACCGGTGTCGTCATCGGCTTCGAGCCCGGCCCGGACTTCCGGCCCGCCGATGCCGAACCGGACCGGCCGGCCTGGCGGCGGCAGTGGCTCAACGCGGCGCTGCGCCGGTACCGCGGGCTGCTGGCACAGGTGCTGCTCGCCTCGGTGCTGCTGCAGGTGCTCGGCCTGGCGGTGCCGGCCCTGTCGGCGGTGCTGGTGGACCGGCTGCTGCCCACCGGCGCCACCGACCTGCTGGCCCCGCTCGGCCTCGCCGTCGCCGTCGCGGTCGCGGCACACGTCGTGCTCGGCTTCCTGCGCACCGCGCTGCTGCTGACCCTGCGCTCACGCGCCGACGACGACGTCACCGGCGGGGTGGTGCGGCACCTGTTCGCCCTGCCGTACCGGTTCTTCGCCGAACGCGGCAGCGGCGACCTGGTGATGCGCACCCAGAGCGTCGCCGCGCTGCGGGACATCCTCTCCGGTCACGTGTTGTCGACGCTGCTCGACGCGCCGCTGGCGCTGGGGTACCTCGGCCTGGTGCTGTGGCGCGACCCGGTGTTCGGCGGCTTCCTCGCCGCGCTCGCCTGCGTCCAGCTGACGCTGCTGCTGGCCACCCGCCGCCGCGTCGCCGATCTCGCCGAACGGGAGCTGCACGCCTCGGGCAAGGCGCAGGCCCAGCTCATCGAGGCCCTGAGCGGCATCGAGACGCTCAAGGCCGCCAGCGCCGAGGAACGCGCCGTCCAGCGCTGGTCGTACCTGCTCGCGGGGCAGCTCAACGCCGGCACCCGGCACGGCCTGGTGCGCGGCGGCCTGGAGACCGCGCTCGGGGCGTTGCAGTACCTCGCGCCGGCGCTGCTGCTGCTCATCGGCGCCCAGCGCGTCCTGCACGGCGAGCTGAGCCTCGGCACCATGCTCGCCCTCAGCGCCCTGGCCACCGCGGCGCTGGCCCCGCTGTCGTCCATTGTGGACAACCTGCACCAGCTGCAGCAGACCGGCGCGCACCTGGCCCGCCTCGACGACATCCTGGACGAGGCGCCGGAGGAGGGCGGCCGGGTGGCGCCCGCACACGACGGGCGGGTGTCCGTGCGCGACCTGGGTTTCCGGTTCGACCCGCGGGCGCCGTGGGTGCTGCGCGGGCTGACGTTCACGGTCGAGCCGGGACAGAAGGTCGCGTTCGTCGGCCGCTCCGGCTCGGGCAAGAGCACCCTTGCCCGGCTGCTGCTGGGCCTGTACCAGCCGACCGAGGGCCACGTGTACCACGGCCGGCACGACGCGGCGACGCTCGACGTGCGCACGCTGCGCCGGCAGTTCGGCGTGGTGACCCAGGACCCGACGCTGTTCACCGGCAGCGTGCGGGAGAACATCAGCCTGACCGACCCGCAGGCGCCGCTGTCCCGGGTGGCCGCCGCGGCGGCCGCGGCCGGCATCCACGACGACGTCATGGCGATGCCGATGGGCTACGACACGCTTCTCGTCGACGGCGGCGGCCTGTCCGGCGGGCAGCGCCAGCGAATCGCCCTGGCCCGGGCGCTGCTGCCCGAGCCGCGGGTGCTGCTGCTGGACGAGGCGACGAGCAACCTCGACCCGGCCACCGAGGCGTACATCGAACGGGAACTGGCCGAGCTGCCACAGACCCGCATCGTCATCGCACACCGGTTGAGCACCGTCCGCGATGCCGACGTCATCTACGTCCTGGACGGCGGGCGCATCGTGGAACAGGGCGGCCACGACGAGCTGCTCGCCCTCGGCGGCCGTTACGCGCAGCTCGCCGCACTCCAGTCGGTGGCCGGATAGGGAGAGGCCGGGCGGGTCTACGGCCGATCGGAGCGGCGTCGGCCCGCCGCGGCCAACGCCCGCCGGACCTGCCCGGCCGCCGACGGCACGTCGCGAAGGTTCAGCAGCGCACCGTGCCCGCCCACCACCTCGTTGCGCATGTCGTCGAGCAGCTCCCGCGCGAACGCGGTATCGGGATCGCCGGCAGCGCCGAGGGCGGCGACGGCGGCGTCCAGCTGCGCCAGGCTCGTCACCAGGACGATGTCGGGGTCGTCGGGCAGCCGGACCGACCCGAAGTCGACGCCCCGGAAATCGCACCCGTCGAGCACCGCATCGGTCAGGTCGACCTCGAGCATCGGGTTCGGATCGGGCTTGCCCTCCCCCAGCATCCGCCCGTTGAAGATCACCTCGCTGAGCGGGCCGGCAAACCTGCACCTGATGAGGCTGGACTGCCAGAAGTTGACCCGGTCCAGTCGCGCGCCGGAGAAGTCGCAGTCGACGTAGGTGGCCGCGCTCGTGCTCATCCTGGCGAGATTTGCCCCGACGAAGGAGACCCGCTCGTAGTGGTTGCCGCGGCCGTCGCGCCACGCGCCGAGGCCGGCGTCGCGCAGGTTCGCCGATCGCATCGAGCAGCCCGCAAACCGGGTGTCCCAGACCCGCAGGTCGTTGAGCTTCGCCCGGTCGAAGACGCAGTCCTCGAACGAGCTGCCCTCGAACCGCAGGCTCTCCAGCCGGGCCGCCGTGAGGTCGACCCGCCGCAGCCGCACGCCCCGCAGGATCGCGGTGTGCCGGCCGAAGTCGAACCCCCGCAGGTCGGTGCGGCCGTCGGCCAGGGTCTCGAGCCCGTCAACCTGCTCGAGACCCCGGCCGCCCCGAAGGGCGGCGACGACGGCGTCGGTCAGCCGCAGCCCCTCGGCGGTGCGCCATCGAGTTGCCAGCTTCGACATCGCCGGCTACCTACGCATCTCAGAGAGTTCCGATGCCAGGACCGCTTTCACGAGATGACCGTAAGGATCGGCGCCCCATCCTTCAAGGTCCGGATTGCGGCATCGACAGGCGTCAGGCCAGCTGGCGAAGCTCCTCCGCGCGGACGGCGCCGTGCAGCGGCTCGCCGGCGACGAACCGCTCGACCTCGGCGACCGCGTACTCGCCCAGGCGGCGCACCTCGCTGCCCTGCACGCCGGCCAGGTGCGGCGTGATCCAGACGTTGTCCAGCGCGAACAGCGGGTGGCCCGCCGGCAGCGGCTCGGGGTCGGTGACGTCCAGGCACGCGTCGATCCGGCCGGTCGCGCACTCCCGGGTCAGCGCCTCCGTGTCCACCACCGAGCCGCGCGCCGTGTTGATCACGAGAGCCCCGTCGCGCAGCAGCGCCAGCCGCCGCCCGTCGATGAGGTGGCGCGTCTCCGGCAGCTCCGGCGCGTGCAGCGTCAGCACGTCGCAGCGGCGGCACAGCTCGTCGAGGTCGGCGAGCTCCGCGCCCAGCTCCGCGGCCCGCGCCCGGTCCAGGTAGGGGTCGGCGACCAGCACGCCAAATCCGGCGGCCCGCAGCCGGGCGATCACCCGCCGGCCGATCCGCGACGCGCCGACCACGCCGACCACCCGGCCGTCGTTGCCGCTGCGCTGCCCGAAGGGTGCGTGCCGCCCGGTCGCCGCGTACTGCCGGGCCAGCCCGAACGCGCGCTTGCCGGCCAGCGTGAGCACGGCGAGCGTGAAGTCCACGACGGGCTCGGCGTTGGCGTCCGCGGCCGAGGACACCACGATGCCCCGGGCGAACACCTCCGGGCCCACGTGCCCCTTCACCGAGCCCGCGGCGTGCACCACCGCCCGTAGCTTCGGCGCCGCGTCGAGCACGTCCGCGGTCAGCGGCGGGCACGACCAGCCGGTCACCAGGACCTCGGCCGTCTCCATGCCGCGGCGCGCCGCCGGATCGTCGAAGCTCTCCGTCGCCTCCGTGCCGACGAGCCGCAGGACGTCCGCGAGCCGGGCCATGAGATCCCCCGGCAGGACCGCGGACGCCACCGAGCGGGACATCGCGATCATCCCGACAGGGAGCACGGCCTCTCCATTCGATAGAAAACGTCTCCTGTGATGATCGTCGACGGTACCCAGTCGATAAGACCAGGTCAAGCGCGCGCAAAGCCTGCGCAGATGTCCGTTTCGGATCAGGGTCTTGACGATTTCGTAGAAAAGCTTTTACCTTGCATCCAGTGTGGTCTACACCACAAGGCCGGTCGAGGAGGTGCAGGTGTCAGTCCAAGCCCGAGCGGGGGCGGCCGAGCCCGAGGCGGTGCGGACCACCGGCGGCGGGGTGGCCGATTCTGGGCCGGCCACCCCGCCGCGCCGGACCCGCCGTCACCGGTGGCGGCGCGACCGGATCCTGGTCGCGTTCATGGTCCCGGGGCTGCTCTACTACGCGATCTTCCACTACGGCGCCCTGTTCGGCAGCGCGCTGGCCTTCGTGGACTACGTGCCGTTCCTGGGCCTGTCCGGCAGCCGCTGGGTCGGGCTGGACAACTTCCAGCGCCTGTTCGGCGACGCGGCCTTCTGGCGCGCCACCGCGAACACGCTGGAGATCTCCGTACTGCAGCTCGTCTTCTTCTTCCCGGCGCCGCTGGCCCTGGCGATGCTGCTGCACAGCCTGACCGGCACGCGGGTCAAGCGGTTCGTGCAGAGCGTGGTGTACCTGCCCCACTTCGTCTCGTGGGTGATCGTGATCGCCCTGTTCCAGCAGATGCTCGGGGCCACCGGCGTGCTCAACGGGTTCCTCGCCGACGGCGGCCTGCACACCGTGCACATCCTCGGCGATCCCGGCGCGTTCAAGCCGCTGATGGTCGCCCAGGTCATCTGGAAGGACACCGGCTGGGGCACGATCATCTTCCTGGCCGCGCTGACCCAGGTCGACGAGCAGCTGTACGAGGCGGCCGCCCTCGACGGCGCCAGCCCGTGGCGCCGCTTCTGGCACGTCACCCTGCCGGCGATCCGTCCGGTGATCGTGCTGCTGCTCGTGCTGCGCCTCGGCGAGATCCTCTCGGTCGGCTTCGAGCAGATCCTGCTGCAGCGCGACGCGTTCGGCCCACGCGCCGCGGAGATCATCGACACCTTCGTCTACTACCACGGCATCCAGGACGGCGACTTCGGGTTCGCCGCGGCCGCCGGGCTGTTCAAGGGCGTGGTCGGCATCGCGCTGGTCTACGCCGCCAACAAGATCTCGCATCGGATGGGTGAGTCGGGGGTGTACCAATGAAGCCCGATCGGCGCCGCGCACGCCCCGCCTGGCAGGAGGACCCGCACCCCCTCACCAGCGCTTCGAAGGCCGTGGCGATCGTGGTCGTGCTCGCGCTCGTCACGGTCCCGTTCCTGGTCGTCGTGTCCACCAGCCTGGCGGACCCGGCGGACGTCGTGGCCAACGGCGGCTGGGTCATCTGGCCCGAGCACCCGTCCCTGGCCGCCTACTCGGAGATCCTCTCCGGCGGCATCGTCGGGCGCGCCACCCTGGTCAGCCTCGGCGTGACCCTCGTCGGCACCGCGTTCAGCCTCGCCGCGACCGTGCTGCTGGCCTACGCGCTGAGCCGGCCGGCCGTGTTCGGCGGCAAGCCGATCACGCTGGTGGTGCTGTTCACGTTCCTCTTCCCGCCCGGCATCATCCCGGCCTACCTGGTGGTCAAAGAGACCGGGCTGCTCAACTCCTACGCCGCCCTCATCGCGCCGGTGCTGGTCAACACGTTCAACCTCGTGGTGATGCGCGGGTTCTTCCAGTCGCTGCCGGCCGAGCTCTACGAGGCGGCGCGCATCGACGGGGCGTCGGAGCTGACGATGCTCTGGCGCATCACGGTCCCGCTGTCCCGGGCCGTCCTCGCCATGGTCGGGCTGTTCTACGCCGTCTCGTACTGGAACTCGTGGTTCAACGCGCTCATCTACATCGACGACCCGGCCCGCTGGCCGCTGCAGCTCGTGCTGCGCACCTACGTCCTGGCCGGCGGGCAGCTCGCCGACCCGTCGGCCGGCGAGGCGGGCCTGCTCGCCGCGCCGCAGACCGTGCGGATGGCCGTCGTCGTGCTCGCCACCATCCCGATCGTGCTGGTCTACCCGTTCCTGCAGCGCTTCTTCGTCAAGGGCGTGCTGAGCGGGGCCATCAAGAGCTGATCACCTTTCCCCGCCTGAATGAAAGGAACCCTTCCCATGACCCGAGCCCCTGAGCTGTCCAGACGTTCGCTGCTGCGTGCGATCGGACTGGGCGCGACGGCGGTCGCCGTGCCGTCGCTGCTCGCCGCGTGCGGAGACGGCAGCGGCGGCGGTTCGGTCAGCAACGCCGGCACCGACCAGGTCCCGTGGCCGACGTACCAGCCGTTCGCAGGGCCGACGCCGGACCTGCCGGGCACCGCCGAGGGCGTGCAGGCCGGCTACACAAAGTACCCGAGCAGCCTGGTCAGCTCGGTCAAGGCGACGCCGGGCGACAAGTCCAAGGTCCGCGCCGTGGCCATCACGTACGGCACCCCGCCGAAACCGGCCGACCAGAACAAGCTCTGGAAGGCCATCAACGACGCGCTCGGCATCGACCTCGAGCTCACCCTCGTGCCGGACGCCGACTTCGACGCGAAGATGGCCACCATGACGGCGGGCGACGACCTGCCCGACATCATCAGCATCGGCGGCGGGCACCGGCTGCCGCGCGAGCTCGAGTTCGTGTCGGCCAAGTGCGCCGACCTGTCCGACTTCCTGTCCGGCGACAAGATCAAGGCCTATCCGAACCTGGCCAACCTCCCGCCGTACGCCTGGCAGGGCATGGGCCGGATCAAGGGCCGGATCTTCGGCATCCCGCTGGAGCGGCCGCTTCCGGCCTACGGGATGTTCATCGACCGCGGCGCGTTCGCCGCCGCCGGCGCCAACGACGGCACCTGGACGAAGGACGACTTCGCCGCGGCGGTCAAGGCGCTGAGCAAGAACAAGCAGTACGGCCTCGGCGCCCAGAAGGCCAACCAGTTCGGCCTGCGGCAGTTCCACGCCGCGGCGTTCGGCGCGCCCAACGACTGGAAGGTCGACGGCGGCAAGTTCGTCCGGGCGGAGACCCTGCCGGAGTTCACCGACGCGCTGGCCTTCGTGCGGGAGCTCTTCGCCGCCGGCGCCTACTACCCCGACACCATGTCGCTGAGCGTCACGGACACGAAGACCTTCTTCTACAACGGCACGTTCAAGAGCATCACCGACGGGCTGGCCGCGTTCGCTCCCGCGGTCACCAGCGTCAAGGGCGCCTATCCCGTCGATGTCGCGCTGCCGTACAAGGTGAGCTCCGCAAGTCCGCACATCGTCGCCGGCACCGGCAACTTCGGCTACACCGTGCTGAAGAAGGCGCCGGCCGAGCGCATCCAGATGCTGCTGCGCGTGCTGGACTACCTGGCCGCGCCGTTCGGCACCAAGGAGTACGAGCTCACCCACTTCGGCGTCGAGGGCTCCCACTTCACCCGGGCCGCCGACGGCACGCCGACCCCGACGCAACTGTGGTCCGACGGCGAGAACAACGTCAACCTGCCGATCATCTACCTCGCCGAGGCACCCCGCGTGCTGTTCTTCCCCGGCGTCGACGCCGAGTCGGTCAAGCGGCTGCACGCCTGGGAGACCAAGGCGGTGCCGCTCGCGGTGAAGAACCCGGCCGCCGGCCTGGTCTCGGACACCCGCAGCCGCAGCGGCGTCGCGCTCGACAAGGCGCTCAACGACGGCATCAACGACATCGTGACCGGGCGCCAGCCCGTGTCCAGCTGGGACACCGTCGTCAAGAAGTGGCGCAGCGACGGCGGCGACAAGATGGCCGAGGAGTACGCGAAGGAGTACGCCGGCTGACGGGTCACGGGGCTGGTGCGCGGACCGATCCGCGCACCACCACGTGCGTGCCCAGCATCACGTGCTCGCGCCCCGACGCCTCGCCGGAGCGCTGCGTCGCCAGCTTCACCGCGGTGCGCCCCAGCTCCTCCTGCGGCACCCGCACGGTCGTCAGCGGCGGGTTGAAGTCGACCGCGCTCGGGACGTCGTCGTAGCCGACGATCGACACGTCCTCGGGGATGCGCCGCCCGGCCTCGCGCAGCGCCGCCATCGCACCGGACGCGACGCCGTCGTTGCCCGCGAAAACGGCGGTGAACCGCGCCCCCGCGGCGATCAGCGCCCGCATCCGCAGGTAGCCGCCCTCGCGGTCCCACGGCCCGTGGCTGATCAGCGCCGGGTCGATCGGCCGGCCGTACGCGGTCAGGGCCGTGCGGTAGCCCTCGACGCGCTGGTCGGACGTGGTCAGCCCCGCCGGCCCCGCGATCATCAGGATGTCGCGGTGCCCCGCCGTCAGCAGGTGCGTGGTGGCCGCGTGCGCCCCGCCGACGTTCTCGTACTCGACGGTGATCGCGGGGAAGTCCGGGCCCAGCGACGGCCGGGCGCACAGGACCAGGCGGCTGCCGGCGTCCTCCAGCCCCTGCGCGTACTGGCGCATCCGCGCGCGGTAGTCGTCGTTCTCCACCACCCCGCCGGCCAGGATGACGGCGTCGGCGCGCTGCTCCCGCATCAGCCGGACCACGTCGAGCTCCCGGTCTGGATCGGCGTGCGTGGTGCAGACCAGGCAGAGCCGGTTGGCCTCGGTCGCCTGTTGCTCGACGCCGGCGGCGATGCGGGCGAAGAACGGCGTGGTGACCTCGGCGACGACGAGCGCGACCACCTTCGACGTCGCCCCGTGCAGCGCCCGGGCGTGGGCGTTCACCACGTAGTCCAGCTCGCGCACGGCGCGCTGGACCCGCTGGCGGGTCTCGTCGGCCACCGGGTAGTCGCCCGAGAGCACCCGGGACACGGTGGCCATCGAGACGCCGGCGCGCGCGGCGACGTCCTTGATGCTCGGCCGCTTGTTCAACCGACACCCTCCCGGGGTACCGTAGAAACGCTTGCGAAAAGCTTTACCATAGTTCTACGCTGCGTCGAGTGTCCACGCCGGCGCAACTATATGGAACGCTGTCCCCCACTCGCGACGGATGGGCGCGGGCACTGCTCGCGCTGATTGCGCCGGCCACCCGGCTCGCCGCCCTCGGGCCCGACCGGCAGCCGGTCAGCGCCTCCTCCAATGACCCCGGCGCGACCTGGCTCGAGCTGGTGACCCGGCCGCTCTGGGGCCTCGCCGCGCACGCCGCCAGCGGCGGCCGCGCCGACGAGCGATGGGACGAGGTCCGGCGGGCCCTCCTCCCGGCGCTCGACCCCCGCCACGACTGGCACGCGGGGCCGCCGAGCGGCCAGCGGCTCGTCGAGTCCGCGGCGATCGGCTACGCGCTCGCGGTCGCGCCGCACGAGCTGTGGGATCCGCTGTCCGGCGCGGATCGCGACGTGCTGGTCCGCTGGCTCACCGCCGCGACGGAGTCGACCCCGCACGACAACAACTGGCACTTCTTCCCTGTGCTGGCCGGGCTCGGGCTCGAGCGGCTCGGCATCGCCACCGGCGCGGACCGCCGCCGCGCCCACCTCGACCGCCTCGAACAGTTCGCGCTGGCCGACGGCTGGTATCGCGACGGCGACGGCGGCGGGCAGGACTACTACAACCCGTTCGCGTTCCACTGGTACGGCCTGGTGCTCGCCGGCCTCGGCGCGCTCGAACCGGACCGGGCGCAGCGGCTGACCGCGCGCAGCGGCGCCTTCGCCGGGCAGTTCCAGCACTGGTTCGCCGCCGACGGGTCGGCCGTGCCGTTCGGGCGCAGCCTCGGGTACCGCTTCGCTCAGGGCGCGTTCTGGGGCGCGCTGGCCTTCGCCGATCTGCCGGCGCTGCCCTGGGACCGTGTCCGCGGCCTGGCCGACCGGCACCTGGCGTGGTGGTGGCAACGGCCGATCGCGAGCGAGGACGGGCTGCTCACCGTCGGCTACGGCTACCCGAACGGCGGGATCGTGGAGCAGTACCTCGGCGCCGGCTCCCCGTACTGGTCGACCAAGTTCTTCCTTCCCCTCGCGCTGCCGCCCGAGCACCCCTTCTGGACCGCGGCCGGATCCGCACCGGCGGACGAGGACGCGGTGAGCGCACAGCCCGCGCCAAAGGCCGTCGTCAGCCGGCACCGGGGCGACGTCGTCCTGCTCAACGGGCAGGGCTGGCGCGACTGGGCGCGCGGCGGCGCCGCGAAGTACGCCAAGTTCGCCTACTCGACCCGGGCCGGCTTCAGCGTCCCCGCCGGCGACCGGAGCCTCGCCGCGGGCGCCTTCGACAGCATGCTGGCGCTCAGCGACGACGCCGGGCGGCGCTGGCGGGCCCGCGAGGAGGTGGACGACTCGCGCGTCGACGGCGGCGTCGTCCGGGCGCGGTGGTCGCCGTGGCCGGACGTGACCGTGGAGACGTCCCTCGCGCCGTTCCGCGACGGCTGGCACGTCCGGCTGCACCGGCTCGTCACCGCCCGCGCGCTGGCCGGCGCGGAGGGCGCGTTCAGCCTGCCGTGGTCGGCGGCGGCGCTGCCCGCCACGCACGGCCCGGTCGGCTGCGGCGCGCAGAGCGGCGGGCTGAGCACCGTCATCGTCGACCTCGACCCCGACCGCGTGCGGGCCGGCGAGCTCGTCGTGCCCTTCGCCGGCACCAACGTGCTCCACCCGCGCACGGTCCTGCCCATGCTGCGCGCCGACTACCCGCCCGGCGAGCACCGCATCGCTACCGCGGTGTACCTCGGTGACGAGCCGCCGCGCATCGACGACGAAATCCTGACCGCGCTGCGCGCCGCCGTCAGTCGTCCAGGGACCTGACCCAGTCGTTGCCCGCGGCCAGCGCGTCGGCCAGCGGCGGGATGCCGGGGTGCCACTTGCGCTCCCACTCGAGGCTGTACCAGCCGTCGTAGCCGCCGCCCTCGACCGCGCGCAGGATCTCGCGCAGCGGCACGGCGCCGGCGCCCAGGAGCACCGGCGTCTTGTCGACGGCGTCCGCGTTGTCCTTCACCTGGACATGCGCGAGCCACGGGGCCAGCGCCCGCTGGGTGTCGGCGACCGCCTCGCCCGCGGCCCAGGGGTGCCGGGCGTCCCAGATCGCCCGGACCCGCGGGTCGTCGACCTGTGACAGCACCCGGCGCACGTCCTCGCCGCGCGGGTGCGAGTCGTGCGTCTCCAGCCAGATCTCGACGCCGCCGGGCAGCTGCGCCGCGGCGGAGCGCAGGCGCCCGATCGCGCGGGCGTCGCCGTGCTCGTCATCGCCGCCGGGGAAGACGCGGACCGCGCGGGCGCCGAGATCGGCGGCGAGGGCGGCCTCGGCGAGCAGGTCGGCGACGCATCGTTCATCATCGATCTTGCCGCTGGCCACCTTGACGTAGGAGGCGACACAGAGGACTTCCGCGCCCTCCAGGGTCTCCGCGGCCGCCCGACGCCCGGCCGCGGACAGGCCGACGTGGACGGGCTCGTCGGGGGCCGAGCGCAGTTCGATGCCGCGCCAACCGGTGTGCAGCGCCAGCTCCGCGACCTCCGGCAGCGGCAGGCCGGGGCAGCCGAGGGTCGAGAACGCCAGCCGGCCGGAGATCCATGGCATCGACCGAGCATAGATCGCGCCGCTCACGTTCGCGGCAAGGGGCAGAACGCCGGGCCGCCACGCGCACCCTGTCAGTTCCGCGCAGGGGCTTCACCTGCGGTTATGCAGCCGTTATGGTCATGACGTTCGCTGCGCCCAACCGTCGCCGATCAAGGTGACGGCGCGGCGGACCCGCTGAGTCGTGCTCGCACGAGCCGGGGAACCAAGCACAACTGGGGTGAATCCGAGCGGCCACGCGCCGCGAGGTAGGGCGATCCTCCCGTCCGAATCCGTCAGCTAACCCGGTAGGCGGCATCGGAAGGAGCACGCGTGCAGACCCTCGCACGGCGCCATACCTCGACCCGCGGCCCCGGACACCGACCGGCACGGCAAGGCCACCGCCCAGTCCGGTAACCCCTCCGCGCAACACCGGTCGCACCGGCACACCCTGGCACCATGCCCATAACCGTCCCCTGTGGACGGTCGTTGGCCCGTGCCCTCCTGCCGAGTTCTCAGCAAGCAAGTCGAGGTTTTCGTGAAGCACCGCCAGCAACACCGTCCGCCGGTCGTGAGGTCGCCTCATGCCGCCCGATGAGACCATGGCGCGGCGACTCGCCCGTCACCGGCAACGCTACCGCCGCGGCCGCCATTCGGCGGCCCGCCCGAGGACCGGCCTGTACACGGCCGCGGTCGTCATCGCATTCCTGGCGACCGGTTCGCTGTTCGTATCCGCGTCGCCGGGCAGCCGGCCGGACACCGTGGCGCAGGTCGACACCATGCAGCAGGGCGGCACCGGGCGGGCGGCGGACGCCGAGAACCGCGCGTCCCGCGGCGGCGCGCGCACGGGCGACCAGCCCAGCCGGCAGTCGGCGGCTTCGGCCAGCGCGCAACCGGCGCAGAGCCCGGCCACGTCCGCGCCGGCAGCGGCTTCGCCGTCGCCGACCGTCCACGATCCCGTCGGCGGGCTGACCCGGGCCGAGATGAACAACGCCATCACGATCATCCAGGTCGGGCAGCAACAGAACCTGCCGCAGCGCGCGTTCGTGGTGGCGATCGCCACCGCGTTGCAGGAGAGCCACCTGCACAACCTCGCGAACTCCAACGTTCCGGCGTCGCTCAACCTGCCCAACGAGGGCGTCGGGAGCGATCACGACTCGGTCGGCCTGTTCCAGCAGCGGCCGAACTGGGGAACCGTCGAACAGCTGATGAACCCGGCCGGGGCCGCGAGCCGCTTCTACGCGGCGCTGGTGCAGGTCTCCGGCTGGCAGCAGATGGCGATCACCGTGGCGGCGCAGACGGTGCAGGTGTCGGCGTACCCGGACGCCTACGCCAAGTGGCAGAGCCTCGCCGAGCAGGTCGTGAACGCCGTCGCGTAGGACGTGCACGCCGGCCGCGGCGCCCTGCCGGGCGCCGCGGCGCGGTGTCTCGGGTGCACAGGCGCTACCGGTGAGCCGCCTCCTCGTGCTCCTCGTGCTCCTCATCGACCCGCCGGGCCCGCACCTCGTCCGGGTTGAGGGCGAGGAACGCGTAGCCCGCCACGACACCGGCGAGCACCTGGACGATGAGGTACATCAGGGCCGTCGACCACGCGAGCAGCCCGAGCGCCGCGATACCGGCCGTCACCGCCGGGTTGAAGGCGGCCCCGGAGAGCGGACCGACGGCGATGGCGCCGGCGGCGACCGTGAAGCCGATGGCCAGACCGTAGAACGAGTTGTTCGGGTTGCTACTGCTCGTCGCGACGTTGAGCATCACGTAGACCAGCGCGAAGGTGAACAGCGCCTCGACGAGCAGCGCCGCGAGCAGGGTGCGGCCGGAGAGGTTCAGCGTCCCGACCGCTCGGGGGTTCACCGCCCAGTAGGCCAGGCGCGCGCCGAGCAGCCCCGCGACCAACTGGACGACCCAGTAGGCGACGGCGTCGGCCACGTCGACACGGCGCCGGACCAGCGCACCCATGGTGACGGCGGGGTTGTAGTGCCCACCGGAGACGTGTCCCCCGGCATACACCATGACCATGAGCATGGCGCCGATGGCCAGCGGAGCCAGCGGGCTCCCGATGAGCAGGCTCATGCCGACCGTGAACACCAGGAAGAATGTCCCGATCAGTTCGGTGACGTAGGCAGCGTACCTGTGCATGGCTCCTCCTCGTCAGCAGCCGGTCGCCGGACCACAACGAGGTTTCATGCCCGGCATCGCCGGAACTAGTCAGCATGAGGCGGCCGGCTCCGGTTCGCTCCCAGTGGTTGATCTCGTGGGTCATCCACGCCGAGGTGGCCGTCCGGAACCCGGCCGATCGGCACGCCACCGCCCGGCAGTTCCAACAGCAGCGACGGCACCAGCACCGACCGGACCAGCAGGGTGTCCAACAGCACCCCGGCGGCCACGACGACGCCGAGCTCGATCACGAACACCACCGGGACCACGGTGAGGGCGGCGAACGTCGCGGCCAGCACCACGCCGGCGCTGGTGATGACGCCGCCGGTGGCGACGAGCGCGGGCAGTACGCCGTCCTCTCGCACCCGGGACAGCAGGAAGATGTTGTAGTCGATCCCGAGCGCCGTCAGCACCACGAACCCGATGAGGATCGCCTGGTCGTCCAGGCCCGCGAAGCCGAGCACCGGACCGAACAGCAGCCAGCCGCCGCCCAGCGCCGCCGCGAACGACGCCAGGGCGATCGCGACCAGCAGCACCGGCGCCAGCAGCGCGCGCAGCAGCAGGACCAGCACAACGAACAGGACCGCGAGGACGGCCGGAATGACGATCCAGCGGTCGTGGTCGTTGGCCTCCGCGGTGTCCAGGACGGTCGCGGCGGCGCCACCGACGAGCGCGTCCGCGGGCAGGACGGCACGCAGGCGGCGGACGGTATCGGCGGCGGCGGGGCTGCCGGGCCCGGAGGCGAGCACCGCCTGCAGGTGCGTGTCGCCGACCCGGCGCACGCCGGCGATGCCGGGCTCGTGCGGCAATGTCGACATGAGAGCGTCCACGATGGCCCTCGGGGCGACGATGTCGGCAGGGGCGGACGAGCCCGCGGGGAAGTGCATGGCGACGACGCGATCGCCCACGACCGACTCGGGGGCGGTGACGTAGGAGCGCTCGGACGGCACGCCGATCCGGGCGCCGAGCAACGGCACGGCCAGGGCGACGAGCACAGTTGCCGCCGCGATCCAGGCGAGGCGGGGCCGGCGTGCGAGCCTCCCGGCCAGCCACCGCCACGCGGGCGCCGCCGGGGTCGGCGTGCCGGGCAGCGGTACACGCGGCCAGAACACCCATCGCCCCAGCGCGACGAGCAGCGCCGGGTACAGGCTCAGCATCGCCGTCAGCACCACCGCCACGCCCGCAGCGCCGATCGCGCCCAGGCTCCGGGTCGTAGTGACGGATGCGGGCAGCAGGCACAGCAGCCCGCCGACCACCGTCGCGGCCGAGGCTGTGATCGCGGGCGCGGCCCGGCGCAACGCGGTCGCCATCGCGGCCCGCCGGTCGGCGTGGCGGTGCAGCTCCTCCCGGTAGCGAGCGGTGAGCAGCAGCGCGTAGTCGGTGCCGACGCCGAACACGAGCACGGTGAGGATGCCCTGGCTCAGGCCGTTCACGGTCAGGTCGAACGCCCGCACGACGAGCGTCACGGCGCCCTGCGCCGCACCGGCCGCGACCATCACCGACAGCAGCGGCGCCAGCCACAGCACCGGGCTGCGGTAGATGACCAGCAGCAGCGACGCGACGACGGCGAGGGTGACGAGCAGCACGGTGACGTCGACGTCAAGAAACGCGCCGGCGCCGTCGACGAGCGCTCCGGCGGGGCCGGTGACCTGCGCGGCCAGGCCGGGCGGGAGACCGCTGCGGGCCTCGGCGCGCAGCTGTACCGTGCGGTCGTAGAGGGCGTCCAGGTCACGGGCGTCCAGCGGTACCGTCTGCAGCAGCGCCCGGCCGTCGGCGGATTCCTCCACTGTGGACCCGGCGAACCTGCCCTGCACGGCGGAACGGTCCGCGGCGGTGATCCCGGATGCGCGGACGTACACGACCACGGCCGGGAGCGTGTCACCGCCGCGCGCCAGCTCGGCGCGGACCCGCGTCGACTCGGCATCGCGGGGCGCGTAGGCGGCGGCGTCGTTGCGCTGCTCGGCGGAGAGCTGCCCGGCGAGCGGGCCGAGCGCGGCCATGGCGCCGAGCCACGCGACGAGGACCAGCCAGGGAACGAATCTCGACATGGCCGCCACCCTCGCCCGGGCGCGCCCGTCGTGTCGTCGTGCGAGGAGCGGCCTTGCGCGCCTACGCGTCCGGGCGTACGAGGCCGGAGCGGTAAGCGAAGACGACGAGCTGCGCGCGGTCGCGGGCGTTGAGCTTCACCATCGCCCGGCTGACGTGGGTGCGGGCGGTGGCCGGGCTGACCCGGAGCCGGTCGGCGATCTCGTCGTTGGACAGGCCGTACGCGGCGAGCGCGACGACCTCCCGCTCCCGCTCGGTGAGCACGCCGAGGGCCCGGTCGTCGGCGATCCGGGCGAGGCTGGGCGCGGCTGCCCCGGCGAACATCGCGATCAGCCGGCGGGTGACGGCGGGGGCGAGCAGCGCGTCGCCGCGCGCCGCGACCCGGACCGCCTGCAGCAACTCGGCCGGCTCGGCGTCCTTGAGCAGAAACCCGGCGGCACCGGCGCGCAGCGCGGCGTAGACGTACTCGTCGAGATCGAAGGTCGTCAGCACGACGACCCGGGTGCCCGGATCCCCGGCGAGCGCGGCGAGAACGCCGAGGCCGTCGAGCACGGGCATCCGCACGTCGAGCAGCAGCACCGCGGGCCGCAGCTCGCGGACCAGGTCCAAGGCCTGCCGGCCGTCGGCCGCCTCCCCGACGACGGCGATGTCCGGCTCGGACTCCAGGACGATCCGGACCCCGCCCCGCAGCAGGGCCTGATCGTCGGCCACGACGACGGTGATCACCTCGGCAGCCAGGCGTGGACCCTGAAGCCGCCGTCGTCGTGGGGCCCGGCCTCGAGGCGGCCGCCCACGGACGCGGCCCGCTCGCGCATGCCGGCGAGGCCGTGACCGTAGAGGTGCGCTACCGCGGTGCCGTCGTCGGCGACCGTGATGGCAACGCCGTCCGGCCGGTACGCCAGGGTCACCGTCGCCGACTCGGCCCCGGCGTGCCGGGCCACGTTGGTGAGCGACTCCTGGACGATGCGGTACGCGGCGTGGTCGACGTCGCGGCGCAGCGGCGGTGCGGCGCCCGACGAGCGCACCCGCACGGCCATCCCGCCGCGCCCCAGCCGCTCGACGAGCGCGGGCAGCCCCGCGAGCCCCGCGCCGTCGCGGACCCCGTTCAGCGCGCCGCGCAGCTCGGCAAGGGCCTCGCCGCTGGTGTCGCGGATCGCCGCCAGCGCCTGCCGCGCGGTCTCCGGCTGCCGTTCGAACACGTGCAGCGCGGCCCCGGCCTGCATGCTGATCGCGGCCAGCCCGTGCGCTACCACGTCGTGCACCTCGCGGGCCAGCAGCAGCCGTTCCTGGGCGAGGTCCGCGGCGCGGCGCAGCTTCACCGTGGTACCGACGCCGAGCGGCACGGCCAGGCACAGCGCCCAGGCGATGGCGGCGGCGCCGAGGTCACCCGGCGCCGCGAACACCGACGCCCCGACCAGCCCCGCGAACGTCGCACCGCAGGCGAGCGCCGCCCGGCCGGCCGGAACCTGGATTGCGAGCTGGTACATGGCCACGGTCGTGGCGAAACACACCGGCCCGTACGGATAGAACGCGGCCGCGTACGCCGCCGTCAGCACCGCGGTGGCGGCGAGCGTCCATGCGGGCCGTCGCCGGGCGAACGCCAGGGCGAGGCAGATCGCGACGACGAGCGCCAGGCCGCCGGCGTCCAGGGGCCGCATCGGCGGGGCGAGGCGGCGCTGGGCGGCGAACCCGCCGGCGAGCGCCAGCACCAGGAACAGCGCGACCCCGACCGGCCCCGCCGTCCGCACCCCGATCCGGAACACCACCCGACGATACCGACGCCGGGGCGGTCCCGGCCTCCGCCGCAGGACCGAGGGGCCTACGTCGTGGAACGTACGGACGCCCCCGAGCGTGCCGATTGATCGATAAGTTAACAAACCTTACGATAATGATCGACGTCTATTGACCTGTGTCTGGATCGGGTCCAAACTGGCCGCACGGCGCCGACGCAACCGCACGTCGAAACGCAACCCGGCTGGCGTGCGCGATGCGCGCAAGAAACCACATCCAACATCTGCGTGCCGAACTCCCTCGCCGCCACGAGGGCGGCAGAGCGATCCGCCGTGCACCCGATCAATCCACGCACGGATCCGGAGTCGAGGACGCACCGCACGCAAGGCTCATCGAGCCGCGTGGGGAGGAGTCATGTCCCGCTCGCACAACCTTACCCAACCCCCGAGCCATCCGTACCCCGAGCGCCGCCTCCGACGGGCGGTCGTCGCGGTCGCCGTCATGAGCACGCTGACGGGATCGATGGTGATCGCCGCCACCCCGGCGCGGGCCGCCGTCAGCTTCGAGGTCGAGAGCCTCGACGGCAGCCGCAACAACCTCTCCCGCCCGACGCAGGGACAGGTGGGCACCAACTACGCGCGCGTCGGCGCGGCGCGCTACGCGGACGGCCGCAGCCAGCCGGTGACCGGACCGAACAGCCGTTTCGTGAGCAACCGCGTGTTCAACGACGTCCACCAGAACATCTTCTCCGAGCACCGCATGACGCAGTGGGCCTGGACGTGGGGCCAGTTCCTCGACCACACGTTCGGCCTCGCCGACGCCGGCACCGAGACGGCGAACATCCCGTTCAACGCCGCCGATCCGCTCGAGACGTTCACCGACACGCTCGGCGTGATCCCCTTCACCCGCGACCGCGCGGCCGCCGGCACCGGGGTCGGCAACCCCCGCGAGCAGGTCAACACGGTCAGCTCGTACATCGACGCCTGGGCCGTCTACGGCGGCACCCAGCAGCGCCTGGAGTGGCTACGGGACGGGCCGTACGACAACAACATGGCGAACAACGCCGCCACGCTGATGCTGCCGGGCGGATACCTGCCCGTCCGTTCGCAGCGCGGCAACGCCTCCGCAGCGCCGGTCATGGCCGTCGACGGCCGGCTCACGGCGAACCCCGACCGGGCCAGGGTCGCGGGCGACGTGCGGGCCAACGAGAACCTCGCGCTGACCGCCACGCACACGCTCTTCGCCCGCGAGCACAACCGGATCGTGGCCCTGCTGCCGGCGTCGCTCAGCGCCGAGGACCGCTTCCGGATCGCCCGGCGGATCGTGATCGCCGAGCAGCAGTACATCACGTACAACGAGTTCCTGCCCGCGATGGGCGTGGCGCTGCCGCGGTACACCGGCTACAACGCAGGCGTCAACGCGACGCTCAGCAACGAGTTCGCCGTCGTGGGGTACCGTGCGCACAGCCAGATCCACGGCGAGTTCACGGCGGAGACGCAGGCGTCGCGGTACTCCGCGGCCCAGCTCGACGCCTTCCGGGCGCAGGGCCTCGAGGTCGAGGTGGACGGCGCCGACCTGGCGCTCACCGTCCCGCTCAACGTCGCGTTCTTCAACCCGGACCTGCTGCCGGCCATCGGCCTCGGGCCGTTCGTGACCAGCCTGGCCGAGTCGCAGTACCGCAACGACGAGATGATCGACAACCAGCTGCGCAGCGTCCTGTTCCAGGTGCCCGTCCCCGGCAACCCGGGCTGCCTCGACGGACCCACGCTGCCGCAGTGCTTCACGGGCGTCGTGGACCTCGGCGCCATCGACATCGAACGCGGACGCGACCACGGCCTGCCGAGCTACAACCAGCTGCGCCAGGCGTACGGGCTCGCGCCGAAGACCTCGTTCACGGCCATCACCGGCGAGGCCACCGACGCGTTCCCCGCCGGCACCGGCCCCGACAACCCGAACAGCCTCGACTTCCTGCGCACGGCCGACATCGACGGCACGGCAACGGTCGTCGGAGCGGCCGACGGTTCGACATCCGGCGTCAGGCGCAGCACCACCGCCGCGCGCCTGCGCGCCGTCTACGGCAACGTGAACAACGTCGACGCCTTCGTCGGCATGATCGCCGAGCCGCACGTGGCCGGCAGCGAGTTCGGCGAGCTGCAGCGCGCCATCTGGACCAGGCAGTTCCTCGCGCTGCGCGACGGCGACCGCTTCTTCTACGGCAACGACCAGGGACTGACGTCGATCCTCAGCACCTACGGCATCGACTTCCACACGACGCTGGCGCAGGTCATCGCGCGCAACACCGACGTGCCCGCGGCCGACATCAACCCCAACGTGTTCCTGGTCCCCGACGACGACCTGCCGGCCGCGACCTGCAAGATCGCGTACCGCGTCGTCACCACGTGGCCGGGCTTCTTCCAGGTCGACATCGCCCTGACCAACCAGTCGGGTGCGGCGTGGAACGGCTGGAACCTGCAGTGGCAGTTCGCCAACGCACAGAACTTCTCACAGGGCTGGAACGGCACGTTCAGCCAGAACGGAGCGTCGGCGAACATCGCCAACGCCAGTTGGAACGCCACCATCCCGCCGGGAGGCACGCTGACGGGGGTGGGCTTCAACGGCACCTGGGACAATGTCACGGGCGCTCTGCCGGTGAACTTCACGGTCAACGGCAAGCGCTGCGCACTGGGCTAGCACCCTGACCCGACGCCGTATCGACGACCACGCATCACCGCCGGCCGCTGGTAGACTCCACTGTTCAGCGGCCGGCGGGAGGTGCGGAATGAAGACTGCTTCCGCGCTGCGGACCGCCGCCGTCGGGCTCGCCCTGACCATGTGCGCGCTGCTGCTCGGCCTGTCCTACGCGCACAATGCCGTGCCCGGCGACACATTCCAGGTGGTGCGCACGGCGTCCGCGACGGCCGCCACGCAGGGTGCGGACGCGCCACAGGGGCGCAAGCCGCTCAAGGCGCACGACAAACCGCCCGCCGGGCCGCTGCTGCAGGCCACGCTGCCGGACCCGGTGACGGTCGATCCCGGGCCGGGCCGGGCACCGGCGGCCGGGGCCGATCGCATCGTCCAGAGTGGACGGTGCATCGGCACGCCCGGCTGCCGCGGGCCACCCATCTCCTGAGCCACCAGACGTCAAGCCGTGACCCGCCGGGTCGACGGCCTCGTGGTGTTGCCCCTCAGGAGGTCTTCCATGCTTCGCGTACCACTGTGTCCCCGTTTGCTCGTCACCCTCCACGGCCCGCCGGGGCTGCGGTGAGTGCCGTGGCCGCGATCGTGATCTTCACGGTCGCGTTCGCGTTCATCGCCACGGAAAAGATCCATCGCGTCGCGGTCGCGCTCTTCGCGGCCGGGCTGATGGCGCTGCTGGGCCTGGTGCCGGGCAAGGACGTGTTCTTCTCCGAGCACGCCGGCATCGACTGGAACGTCATCTTCCTGCTGCTCGGCATGATGATCATCGTCGGGATCATCAAGCAGACCGGGCTCTTCGAGTTCCTCGCGATCTGGGCGGCGAAACGGTCCCGGGGCCGGCCCTACCGGCTGTTCGTGCTGCTGCTGGTCATCACGGCCGTCGCGTCGCCGTTCCTGGACAACGTCACCACGATCATGCTGGTGGCCCCGGTGACGGTCCTGGTCTGCCGGAAGCTCGGCATCTCCCCGGTGCCGTATCTGATCGCCGAGGCGCTCGCGTCCAACATCGGGGGCGCGGCGACGCTCATCGGCGACCCGCCGAACATCATCATCGGCAGCCGGGCCGGGCTCACGTTCAACGACTTCGTCGTGCACATGGCGCCGATCGTCGTGGTGCTGTTCGTCCTGTTCGTGCTGCTGGGCTGGGTCATGTTCCGCAAGCGCTTCGAGTACCACCCGGAGCGCGTCGCCGAGGTCATGGCCCTCGACGAGCGGGCGTCCATCACCGACCGGGGGCTGCTGGTGCGCTGCCTGGCCGTGCTGACGCTGGTCGTCACCGGGTTTGCGCTGCACGCGGTCATCCACGTCGAGCCGTCCATCATCGCGCTGCTCGGCGCCGGGCTGATGGTGCTCGTCTCGCGGGTCAGCGCCGAGGCCTACCTGGAGGAGGTCGAGTGGTCGACGCTGGTCTTCTTCATGGGCCTGTTCGTCATGGTCGGCGGCCTGGTCGAGACCGGCGTCATCCACCACATCGGCGGCTGGGCGTCCGCGCAGGTCGGTGACGACTACTTCCTCGCCGCGACCGGGCTGCTGTTCGGCTCGGCGATCCTCGGGGCGTTCTTCGACAACATCCCGTACGTGGCGACGATGGCCCCGATCGTCGAGGACCTGGTCGCCACCACACCCGACCCGGAGACCGGGCGCTCACTGTGGTGGGCGTTCGCCCTCGGCGCCGATTTCGGCGGCAACGGTACCGCGGTGGCGGCCAGCGCCAACGTGGTCGTCCTCGGCATCGCGGCCAGGGCCGGCGAGCCGATCAGCTTCTGGAAGTTCACCCGCTACGGCATCGTCACCACGCTCATGACCACGGTCATCGCGTGGGGCTACGTCTGGCTGCGGTACTTCTCATGACCGCCGAGGGAGACATCATGCGAACAGATCACCATCCACTTCCCGGCGTCGGCACCCTGCACCTGCTGCACGCGGCGGACGGTCACCACGTCGGCATCCTGCAGCACGCCGACGAGCGCCGGGAGCTCGTGGTCTACGACCCGGCCGACCCGGACACCCGCCAGACGGGGGTGCTGCTCACCGCCGAGGAGGCGCGGGTCCTCGCCGGCGTGCTCGGCGTGGACGGCCCGACGGTGCACTGCGCGCGCCTCGACCGCTACGCGGACCGGGTGGCCGTGCTGCAGGTCCTCATCGGCGCCGTCCCGTCCGCGGCCGGGCGGTCCCCGGCCGACGCGGCCGTCGACGGCGCGGTCGTCGCCGCCGTCGTCCGCGAGGACGAGGTCATCGCGCCACCGGACCGGCGGCTGCGGCTGCGCCCGGGCGACGTCGTCGTGGTCGTCGGCCGGCCCGACGCGGCGCTGGAGATGATCGACCACCTGACGGCGGCGTGACCCACGCGGTCCGGGCCGGTTCGCCGGCCCGGACCGTCGCGGACCGCGGCGGGCGGCGACCTGGCGTACGCTCCGGCCTGTGATCATGAGCATCCACGACGAGACGGCCACGGGCCGGGTCGTCGGCACGGTGGAGCTGGACGTTCCCGGCACCGTGACGCTGCGCGAGCTGATCCGCCTGCGGGTGCGCGAGGAAGTGGCGCGGTACAACGCCCGGCCGGTCGAGCGCTTCCAGGGACTGGTCCGTCCGACCGCGGCCGAGGAGGACCTCAACGGGTACCGCATGCCCGGCCAGACCCGGATCGACTGGGAGCGGCAGGCCGACGCGGCGGTGGCCGCGTTCGGCCACAACGCGTTCTTCGTGCTCGTCGACGACCGCCAGGTCGAGGACCTCGACGCCGAGCTGTCCCTGGACGAGGCCTCCCGCGTCGCGTTCATCCGCCTGGTCCAGCTGGTGGGCGGGTGAGCGCCGAGGCGCTGGCCGGGCACCGGGACCGGGCCGCGCGGGTCCTGCCGGACGCGCCCGGCCTCGACGCCGCCGCCGTCGAGCACTTCCACCACCGCGTCCTGCCGGACCTGGACGACGAGGCGGTCCGCTCGGTCACCATCGCGCTCGCCGAGCGGGCGTCGAGCGAGCGCGGCTGGGCCTGGGAGGCGGCGCGCCTCTTCCCCGCCCTGGCCGCCCGGCGGCCGGCCTGGACGGCGGCCGACATCGAGCTGCTGTTCGACCTCGCACACCAGGCGTCGGAGAACTCGGTGGTGACCGTGCTCCGGGTCGCGACCGGCGCGGCCGAAGCGCTGAGCCCGGCCGACCGGGGCCCGCTCGTGGAGCGCTTCCGCGGGGCCTGGAAGCTGGTCGACGCGTCCACGTCGCGCGAGGCCGGCGAGCGGGCGCAGCTCCTGCGGCGGCTGGTCCTGCTCGCGGACACCGCATACGGTGGCGCCCCCGCCTGGGCGGGGCGGATCCGCGTCGAGGACGGCTGGAGCCGGGCGGCGGTCCAGCGCCTGGCGGCGACGCCCGGCGCCGACACCGAAGCCGTCGCCGCGCTGCTCGACCACGCCCTGAACCTGACCTCCGGCCCGCGCCCGACCAAGGCCTGGCTGCGCCGGGCGGACGAACTGCTGGACGACCGGCCCGGGCTGGTCGCCCTGCTGCACGACCTGCTCCGGCTCGCACACACCTGCGAGCCCGCGATGATCGAGCGCTGGTACTCGGACTACCGCGTGCGGGTCGGCCCGGACAACACGGACGTGGTGCGCGGGCTGCTGTGGGCCGCGCAGGTGTCGGGCGAGCCGTGGCTGGTCCCGCTCGTGCTGGCGCTGGAGCCGACGCTGCACGAGCCCAAGCCGATCAACGCGTGCTATGCGGTGCTCGGGCGGCGGGCCGACGCCGACGCGATCGCCGCGCTCGTGCGGCTGCAGCGCGCCACCCGGGACCGCGGGAAGCTCAAGCAGATCGCCGCCGCCCTCGACGAGGCCGCCGCGAGCGCCGGCGTCAGCCGCTCGGAGCTCACCGAGCTGACCATCCCCGACTGCGGGCTCGACCGGCAGCGGCAGCGGCGCATCGAAGCCGGCGACGTGACCGCCGTGCTCTGCATCGACGACCGTGCCCGGGTCCGCGTGACCTGGGAGCACGACGGCACGACCACGACGACGGCCAAGCCTCCGGCCGCGGCCGGGGCGCAGCTGACGGCCGAGGTGCGCCGCGCCACCACCGAGCTGAAGAAGACCGTCGCGGGCGAGCGGGAGCGGCTGGAGGACCTGCTGGTCGAGGAGCGCGAGTGGCCCTTGCCGACCTGGCGGCAGCGGTACCTCGAACATCCGGTCACGGGCAGCCTCGCCGGCCGTCTCCTGTGGACCGTCACCGATGACGGCCGCCGCTGCACCGGCCTGCCGGACGCGGACGGTCACTTCACGCTGGCCGGCGGCGACACGTTCGAGCCGGGCGCCGATGCGCGGGTGCGGCTGTGGCACCCCGTCGACGCCGACCCGCAGGAGGTGCACGCCTGGCGCTCGTACATCCTCGCCCACGAGCTGGCCCAGCCCTTCAAGCAGGCGTTCCGCGAGGTGTACCTGCTCACCCCGGCGGAGGAGGGGACCCGCGTCCACTCCAACCGGTTCGCGGCGCACGTCCTGCGGTACCACCAGGCCTATGCGCTGATGAAGGAGCGCCGTTGGGGCAGCAACTACCTGGGCGGCTGGGACGGCGGCTACTCCGGCGAGGCGAAGCGCGAGTTTCCCGCGTCCGGGCTGACCGCCGTGTTCCACCACGAGCAGGCGGATGACGACGGCGGCCGCGACGCCGTGCAGTTCTGCACGACCGACCGCGTCCGGTTCGAGCGGGGCCGCGGCCGCGCGCGCCAGGACGTGCCGCTGGCCGAGGTGCCCGCGCGGGTCTTCGCCGAGGCGATGCGCGACGTCGACCTGTTCGTCCGGGTCACCTCCATCGCCACCGACCCGACCTGGGCCGACCGCGGCACCGACGACGCGCGCCTGGGCTACTGGCGGTCGTTCGCGTTCGGCGAGCTGACCGCCAACGGCCAGGTCCGCCGGCAGGTGCTCGAGCACCTGCTGCCCAAGCTGAAGATCCGCGACCGGGCCCGGCTCGACGGCCACTACCTCGTCGTGGAGGGCCGCCGGCACACCTACCGCATCCACATCGGCAGCGGCAACATCCTGATGTCCCCGAACGACCGCTACCTGTGCATCGTGCCGTCCGGCACGGCGAAACCCGCCGGCGTGCGCTTCGTACCGTTCGAGGGCGACCTGATGCTCTCGGTCGTGCTGTCCAAGGCCCTCCTGCTGGCCGACGACCACAAGATCACCGACCCGTCGATCCTCAGCCAGCTCGGCTGAGGATCGACGGGCACACGTGCCGAGCGACTACCAGTGCTGGGGCGGCGGGACGGGCGAGCCGTCGTCCTCCCAGACGTTGCCGGTCCACACGTTGCCGGGGCTGGTGTCGTCGAAGTCGGTCACCGGACCGTAGCCGCCGCACAGACCGTTGCTGCCGCGCTGGAACACGTTGTTCTCGTAGCTGATGTGGTCGCCCTTCGGGAACGGCGACGTCGTCTTGTCCCCGCCGTACGTACAGAAGGCGAGGTCGGTGTTGGCCACCAGGTAGTTGTTGGCGATGCGCACCCGCGACGCGGTGGCGAAGTTGGGGATCAGGTTGATGTCACCGGTACAGCCGCCCTGCAGGTTGTTCATCGGGTGGTCGCAGGCGACGGTGTTGTGCACCAGCTCGATGCACCAGGTGCCGGTGCAGCCCGCGCCGCGGGTGCCGTCGGACAGGAAGCCGCCGAGGTGCCAGTCCACGTCCTCGGGCATGCCCTGGCCGTGCAGCCACGAGTCGGTGATGCTGCAGTGCAGCGACTTCTCCTCGCAGGCGGTGGCGGTCTCGCCGCCGTGGGCGTTGACCCGCAGCAGCGTGAGGTTGCCGCAGCAGATCGCCTGGATCTGCCGCACGCCGATGTCGACCTCGGAGTCGGTCATCGTCAGCGACCAGGCGTCGGCGCCGGGGTTGTCGACGTCGAGCCAGATGACGCCGTTGACCTTCGACTTGGTGATGGTGACGTTGGACGCCCGGATGATGAGGTCGCAGTTGACGGTCTGGGAGTCGATGACCGTGTCGTCGGCGGTGATCGTGCACGGCCCGGTGTACGTGGTGAGCGTCGTGCCGGCGGGCACGCCCGTGTTCGTCGGGCCGGGCCAGCCCGCCGTCGGGCTGCTCACCGTGACGTAGCCGCTCTTCGTGACGCTGTCCGAGCCGCCGGCGTTGGTGGCGGTCAGCGAGACGCTGTACGTGCCGGCCGCGGCGTAGGTGTGGCTCGGGTTCTGCGCGGTGGACGTGCCGCCGTCGCCGAACGTCCACGCCCATGAGGTCGGCGCGCCCGTGGACGCGTCGGTGAACTGCACGTTGAGCGGGGTGGTGCCGGACGTCGGCGTGCCGCCGAAGTCCGCCACCGGGGCCGGCGTGCCTCCGCCCCCGCCGGCCTTGAACGCGGCCAGCTGCATGATCCAGGGGCCGACGTTGGTGGCTGTGGCGCTGTACGACCCGGTGGCCGCGACCGCGCGGTCCTGGGTGATGTCGCCGTTGCCGGTGATGATGCGCGACGTGTACCCGGTGCCGGCGGCGGAGTAGGCGCCGCCGCTCATGCCGGCTGCGAAGAGCAGGTCGTCGGCGTTGGTGGTGGCGACGGTACCGCTGTCGCCGTCCCCGGTCGCCCCGCTGTCGCTGGCGCCGGCGTCGAAGCCGCTGACCCCGCTGTACTCGCTGACCCGAAGGTCCACATAGGACGCCGGCTGGTCGAACGTGACGGTGACGGTGTCGGCGCCGGCGGCGATGCCGGTCGCGTAGTAGATGGCCTGGGACATGCCGGCACCGCGGTAGGTGGCGATCGCCGCCTGGTAGGTGTTGCCGGCGCTGTCGCTGACGGAGGCGATCGACGCGGTGGTGTCGGTCCACCCGATCGCCAGGATGTTGGTGTTGCCGGCGGTCTCGTCGTCGGCGAACGGGACGCTCACCGACGACTGCGGCGTCGGCGGCGTGACCCCGGCGACCTGGACGAACGCCGGCGCGTCCGCGAACGCGGCGGTGCCCGGCACGAGGCCGAGCGCGGTCACGGTCGCGGCGATCGTCGCCGCGGCCAGTAGCGGTTTCCTGCGTGGCACTGGCTGTTCCTTTCGGCTGAATCAACCGAGCAGGGACTGTGACGGGATCATCGCTGACCGTCACATCGGTGATCCTATTAATCGCGCCGAGTGCAGAACAGATCACGAAAGGCGAATATCCGATTGCGGACTCAGCGACCGGCGGGGCACGTCCGGTCGTGGTACTGGGCCGAGATCCCGGCCGGATCGATCCCTCGAGCCCTTTTCCACGTAGTGGTTGCTGGCGAGTCAGTCGGCCGGTTGGGGAGGATGGGCTGGTGTCGATAGCCACGGTACTGCTGCGGATCGTGACGGCCGGAAGCGTCGCGGCGGCGCTGGCGGGGTGCTCGGGCGGCTCGGCGCCGGACGGCGGCAGGTACACGACCGCGATGCTGCAGGCCGGCGTGCTCCAGCCGGCCGATGTCGGGTCGACGTGGAAGCGGCCCGAGCAGTCGCCGCCGGCGACGAGCCTGATGCCGCTCTGCCCGGGGGTCGCGGGCCGGCCGCCGGTGCCGGGCTCCCCGACCGTGGTCGCCGCGTCGATCGCGGACGAGGGCGACAAGGGCGCTCAGGCGTTCGACCAGCTCGGGCTCGTGTACAAGGACGCGGCCGCGATGGACGCGGCGTTCACGTCGCTGGAGGACGCGATGGACGCGTGCCCGCCGAGCGCGTCCAAGAGCGCCGGGCCGCGCGACGACACGGCCGAGGCCGGGTACACCGAGACGAGCACGATCGAGCCGCTGACCTCGGGCGGGTGGACGGGCTTCGTGGCGGTGCGGCACAAGGTGTACGAGCCGGGGAACCCCGGCACCGCCGACGTCGCCGTCGCCGTGGTCGGCCAGGGCAACGCGATCGTCGTGGCCAGCTACGCGGCGTACTGGGTGGGTCAGCACAACACCGGGCCGGAGTTCACCGCGGACTGGCGCCGCCTCGTCGGCACCGTCCTGAGCCGGGTCGACGCGAAACGCGCCGGCTGACGCCTCGCGCCGGTCCGGGCACTGTAGGTCACGGCGAAAAATTCTTGGTCGAGGGCTTGAACTCTTCGACCTTCGCGCCCGAACAACCTGGCGTGGAGTCCATTCAGGCGGAGTGTCGCAATCGTCGGCGGTGGCGCGTCCGAGCGGCCATCGCCGGGGCCGGTTTCGCGGCCGTCCTCGGCCTGGCGGCGCCGGCCTCGGCCGACGTGTCCGTCACGCCGAGTGAGGCGGACCAGGGCGGCGCCGCCGACCTGACCTTCCGGATCACGAACGAGAGCCGGACCGCCTCGGTCACCGCGGTCGAGGTGCAGCTGCCGGCCGACACGCCCATCGCCGAGGTGTACCCCGTGTCGGTCGCCGACTGGGCACCGGCGATGACGAACGTGAAGATCGACAAGCCGGTCGAGTCGCTGCACGGGTACCAGATCACGGACGTCACGACGGCCGTGAAGTGGGTCGCGATGCCGGACAAGGCGCTGGCGCCGGGCGGCACGACGGAGCTGTACCTGGCGATCGGGCCGCTGCCGGCCGTGGCGCAGCTGTCCTTCGGCGTCGTGCTCACCAATTCGGACGGCACGCAGGTGCGCTGGACGGGTGCGCACGGCGAGCGCACCGCGCCGGTGCTGGTGCTGAAGGCCGCGCCGGCGGGCCAGGGCGGGCACGCGGCCGGGCACGGCGGCGCGACCCCCGAGGCGACGGCGGCTGCGGCCGCGGCGGCCGGCGACGGCGACGGCGCGGACAAGGGCGGTGGCTCATATCTCGGCTGGAGCCTGCTCGCATTGCTCCTCATCGCCGCGATTTGCATTTTCGGCCTGGTGCTCGACCGCCGCAGAGCGGCCGCTCCCGCCCCGCAATCCGCTCCGGAAACACCGGCGGAAGACAAGAGCATGGCCGAATCCGTTTCTTGACGATCGGCATCATCAATCAATTTCCAATGGGCCTTGGGCTGCCCAAATGCGTAAACTCCGGCATTCTTTCGACAGGCTTTAGAGTTCTTTAGTTTATCCTCCGGCACTTGACGATGGTCAATCAAGAATCCTACTTTGAAATCCGGAAACCAGGTCGAGCCGCTTTCCGGCCAGTGCCGGCGGCGCCGAGCATTCGGCGCCTGATAGGAATGAGAGAGGTTCCGTCATGCGAAGGTTCGCCGCACCGCGGCAGTGGGACGAAGAGCCGGACGATTCGCACGAGGACAGGCCCGGAGTCTTCCGCCGCCTGCGACTGGTATCAGTCGGCGCGGCGGTGCTCGCCTTCTTCGCCGGCCTCCTGGTGACCCAGATCTCGGATGCGGCCACCTCCCGATGGCCGCAGCGCGGTGGCGGGAGCCAGGCCTGCCCGACGATCACCGGGCGAGCGCCCGCGACCGGCGCCGCGACGGGCCGCTCCTCGTCCGCGAAGGCCTCCGCCAAGCCCTCCGCGAGCGCCTCGGCCGACAACGAGGCCGCCGACCCGGCCGCCGGCGACGTCGCCAAGCCCGGCCAGACCGCCGGCGACGTGAACGGCGGGACGCAGAACGGCCGCCAGGTCACCAACCACGTCGGCGACGGCCAGGTGGCGGGCCGGCCCAGCTGGCGGCGCGTCAACCCGCACTGCCCGACCCCGCCCGCGGTCCCGCCGACCACCGGCGGCAACGGCAGCACCGGCGCACCGAGCGCCGGCAGCAGCACCGGCGTCACGCTGGACACGCTCGGCAACGACTGCAGCCAGAGCAAGCTGCTGGCGCACGACGGCTTCCAGAACGCGCCGCGGTGCGTGAGCACGGCGTTCGGCGAGGTCAGCAGCCAGGACAAGAACCCGACGCTGCTGATCACCAGGGCGCCGCAGCGGGTCCGGGTGGGCCAGACGTTCACCATCGAGGTCAGCACCCGCAACCTGGTCCGCGACCGGTTCCTCGGCGCCGCGGCGGGCGGCTACTACCTCGAGAGCGCCTTCCTGACGGCCGAGGGCCTGACCCGTGGGCACTTCCACACCGCGTGCCGCATGCTGGCCAGCACCCGCGTCGCACCGGACCCGAGCGTGGCGCCGGCGTTCTTCGTCGCCACCGAGGACAAGGGCGGCGGCGCCCAGCCGGACGTCGTCACCATCAACATCACGGGCATGCCCACCGCCGGCACCGCCCAGTGCGCGGCCTGGGCCGGCGACGGCTCGCACCGCATCCCGATGATGCAGAAGGCCAACGAGACCCCGGCCTTCGACGCGGTCCGGATTACCGTCACCAACTGACGCACGCCGCCTTGGTCCAGACGTAGGGACGGATCCCCCCCGTTCCACGTCTGGACCAAGGCGCTTCCGCGGGCCGGATAGTTCGAGCCTTGACAGTTAGAACTCTAACGGTTAGCTTTCTAAGTATGGAAGCACCGAAGCTCACGACCACGCTCGAGCTGGTCCGCTGGATCGGATGGGCGCAGCGCAAGGCCGCCGAGGACTGGGTCCGGGCCCGCGAGCTCACCTTCGAGCAGGGCTTCGTCCTGGGGTATCTCGTGCAGAACCCCGGTGCGATCCAGCGCGACATCGCGCAGATGAGCCGCACCAGCGCGGCCAGCGTCACGAGCCTGCTGCAAGGGCTCGAGCGCCGCGGCCTCGTCGAGCGCCGCACCGAGCGCGGCGACGAGCGCAGCAAACGGGTCTACGCGACACCGGCCGGCGCCGAGCTCATCTCCGGGCTCGAGACCGCGATGGCCGACGCCGACGAGAGCATCCTCGGGCCGTTGAGCCCGGACGAGCGGGCCGCCCTGCACGCCCTGCTCGTGAAGATCGCCGCGGAGCTGCCGCAACCGACCCGGTAGTAACCGGGGAATCCCCGACGTCTTTCCCCCGCGCCGGCGTCCGCCGTCGCGCGATCCAACCTGCCCGCAAACGCGCCGGCCGACGCCGTCGCGCGCTGGAGCCTGCCCGGAAAAGGAGCCACCATGAGCACCTCGACCCTCGACGCCACCGTGAAGGCCGACGCCGTCGGCACCAACCGCTGGTACCTCTCGGCCGCACCCATCGCCCGGGCGCTGGTGCACCTGTGCGTGCCGATGGCCGCCGCGATGATCGTCGGCGCCGTCTACAACGTCATCAACGCCGGCTTCATCGGCTCGCTGCACGACACCGCGCTCCTCGCCGCGATCACGTTCGGCACGCCGCTACTCGGCCTCGTCATGGCGGTCGGCGGCGTGTTCGGCGTCGGCGGCAGCGCGCTCATCTCACGGCTGCTCGGCGCGGCGGAACGCGATCCCACCAGGGCCGGCGAGATCAGGCGCGTCTCGTCGTCCGCCCTCTGGGGCGCGGTGATCGCCGGTGCGGCGCTCGGCGGCGCCGGGCTGCTCCTGCTGCACCCGCTCGTGTCGCTGCTCGGCGCGGATGCCACCGCCGCGCCCGCGACGAGCGCCTACGTCGCCGTCATGCTCGCCTTCGTACCCGTGCTCGCCGCCGCGTTCTGCCTCGAGCAGCTCGTGCGGGCGGAGGGCGCCGCGCGCCAGGCGATGATCGGGCTCATCGCGTCCACGGTCGCCAACCTCGTGTTCGACGTCCTGTTCATCCTCGTGCTGCACTGGGGCGTCGCCGGCGCGGCGCTGTCGACCGGCCTCGGCAACCTCGTCAGCGTCGCCTACTTCGCCTTCTGGCTGCAGCGGCACAGCGAGCACGTGAGCCTCGCGCCGCGCTGGTTCACGCTCTCGCCCGCCGTGCTGAAGCCCGTCTTCGGCGTGGGCGTCGGCGAACTGCTCCAGTCCGCCCTCCTGATCGTCACCGCACTGGTGCTCAACCGCCTCGCGGTCGCCTACGGCGACGGCCCGCTCGCCGCCATGGGCGTCGCGGTGCGCATCGCGCAGGTGCCGGAGTTCCTGGTGATGGGCGTCACGATCGGCGTACTGCCGCTGCTGGCCTACTCCTACGGCAAGGGCGACCGCGGCCGGCTCATGTCGGCGCTGCGCGGATCCGCGATCACGGTGGGCGCCATCGCGCTGGTCTTCTCGACCACGGTGTTCGCCTTCCGCGAGCAGGTGCTCTCCGCGTTCTCCGCCGACCGGTCGGTCCTCGGCATCGGCGTCACGATCCTCATGGCGCAGCTCGTGGCGATGATCGTGAACGGGTTCCGGGGCCTCATCACGTCGCTGTTCCAGGCGACCGGGCGCTCGGCGCCGGCGATCGTGATGTCGATGGCGCAGGGCGTCCTGTTCATCCCGATCGTGCTCCTCGGCAACCTCTGGTTCGGGCTGCCCGGCATCATCTGGGCGCTGACCGTCACCGAGGGCATCGTGTTCCTCGTCGGCGTCGCGCTGTGGCTCGCCTCGCGCCGCGCGATCGACCGCGGCCTCGCCGAGGGCAGCCCGGAGCGCGCCGAGGACGCGCTCGAGCCGGCCGAGGCCTGATCCCCCGCCCGCCCGGGACAAAGTTCCCGGGCGGGCGGGACGCTCGGGCGGTGCCGGCCGGGTCGGGGACCCGGGACGGTACCGCCATGACTACTTCAATGATCGTGCAGCGCACCGGCCGCGGCTGGGCGCTCGCCGGTGCCGCCGGCGGGCTCGTCGGCCTCGTCGGGCTCTTTGCCGGGACCAGCCTGACGGCCGACGTCGGCGACGGAATCAAGGACAACGCGCTCGTGGTCGCGGCGGTCGCCGGGCAGCGCGGCTATGTGTGGAGCACCCAGGTGGTGTGCTTCGTCGTCGCGGCGCTGCTGCTGGTGTTCGCGGCCGGGCTGCGGCGGCACCTGGCCGCGCAGGAGCCGGCCGGGAGCCTCGTGCCCGCCGTCGCGGCCGGCGGCGTCGGGCTCGTCGCGGTGCTGCTCGTCGTCGGCGGCGGCATCTGCACCGAGCTGTACTGGGCCCTCGGCGAGCCGCAGCGGTGGGACCCGGACACGATCGCCGGGCTCGTCGAGGTGTACAACACGCTGCCGTGGCTGTGGGCCGGTGCCGGGATCGCGGCCGGCGCGGTCGCCGTCGGCGGGCTGCGGCACGGGTCGGTGGCGCGGTGGCTGGCGGTCGTCAGCGGGCTCTGCGCGGTGCTGGTGGCGGCGACGCAGGCGTTCCCGGCGCAGTACGGCGCCCTGTTCCCGGGCAGCGTGTGGGTGCTCGTCGCCGGGATCGGCTTCGCCGCCGCCGGGCCCCGAAAGACGCACGTCGACTAACGTGCGAGCGATGAGGGCGGGGGCGTTGGGTGTCGCGGGCCTGGCCCTGGTCGTCGTGGCCGGCGCGCTCGCGGCGCGCAACGGCGCGCCCGCCGCCGAGCTCGCCTACCTGCCTGCGGTCGCGGCGTGCGCGGTCGCCGGCGGGCTCGTCGCACAGCGGCGGGCCCGCAACCCGGTCGGATGGCTGCTGCTGGGCAGCGCGCTGTCGTTCGCGGTGCTCGAGACCTGCGGGCAGGCCGCCGTCGCCGGCGTCACCGCGCTGGCCTGGCCGCAGACGTGGCTGTGGGTGCCGGCGAACCTCGGGCTGGCGCTCGCACCGGCGTACTTCCCCGACGGGCGGCTCCTGCGCGGCTGGCGCTGGCCGGTGCGGGCGCTGTGCGCCCTCGCCGTCCTCGCGGCCGTCACCGGCGCCGTCCGTCCGGGCCCGAACGACCAGGTGCGGCCGCAGGCGCCGGCGAACCCGCTCGGCGTCGAGGCGATGGCCGGTGCCGCGGCGCTGGCCGAGACGGCGTTCACGATCGCGGCCGGGCTGGTGTTCGTGGCCGGCGCCGCCGTGGTGGCCCGGCGCGCGTTCGGCCCCGACAGCGTGCGGCGGCAGCAGGCGCGCTGGCTCGGGTACACCTGCGGCATCGTGGCCCTCGTGGTGCTGGCGCGGCTGGCGGCCGGCCTGCTCGACGCGCGGCCGGCAAACGTGTGGCCCTCCGCGGACGCGCCGTGGGACGTCGCCGGCGGGCTGTCGATCGCACTCATCCCGGCCGGGATCGGCGTGGCCGTCCTGCGCCACCGGCTGTTCGACATCGATCTGCTCATCAGCCGTACCGCGGCGTTCGCCACCCTGACCGCCCTCGTCACCGGCGCCTACCTGCTGGCCGTCGGGGTGCTCGGCGCGTCGTCGGTGCTGGCCGCCGTCGCCGCCGCGCTGGTGCTCGGCGGGCTGCGGCAGTGGCTGCAGCGCAGGGTCAACCTGCTGGTGTACGGCGAACGCGACGACCCGTACACCGTCCTCGCCCGGCTCGGCGAGCGCCTGGCGGCGGTCCCCGACCCCGGCGCGATCCTGGCCGCGAGCACCGCCACGGTCCGCGAGGCGCTGCGGCTGTCGTACGTCGGCATCGAGGTCGCTGCCGGCCCGCTCTACGAGCTCGGGACCCGCCCCGCCGACCCGGTCACCGTCCCGCTCGTCGCCGCCGGCGAGCCGGTCGGCGCGCTGCGGCTCGGCCCCCGCCCCGGCGAGACGGCCCTCGGCCCGCGGGACCTGCGGCTGCTGACCGACCTGGCCGGGCACATCGGGGTGGCGGTGCAGGCCGTGCGGTACTCCGCGGCGCTGCAGCGCTCCCGCGAGCAGCTGGTCATGGCGCGCGAGGAGGAGCGACGGCGGCTGCGCCGGGACCTGCACGACGGGCTCGGCCCGACCCTGGCCGGGCTGACCATGCGCGCGGAGGCGGCCCAGGAGGTCGACCCCGACGACGCCCGGCGGCTGCTGGAGGAGATCGTCGCCGACGCGCAGACCGCGGTCGCCGACGTGCGGCGGCTCGTCGAAGGGCTGCGCCCGCCCGCCCTGGACACCCTCGGGCTGGTCGGGGCGCTGCGGGCGCACCTGGCCGGGTGGCCCGCCGCGGACGGCCCGCGGGTCAGCCTCGACGCCCCGGCGGCGCTGCCCGGGCTGCCGGCGGCGACGGAGGTGGCGGCGTACCGGATCGCGGTGGAGGCCCTCGCGAACGCCCGGCGGCACGCGGGCGCGACCACGGTGCGCCTGCGGCTGGGCGTGCACGACGATTGGCTGCGGGTGAGCGTGACCGACGACGGGCGCGGCACGACAACGGGACGGGACGAGGGCGGGGTCGGCATGCACTCGATGCGGGAGCGGGCGGCGGAGCTCGGCGGCGAGCTGACCGTCGGCTCGTCCCCGGGCGGCACCAGCGTGTCGGCGCGGCTGCCGCTGGGGGCGGGGCGATGAGCGAGCCGGTGCGGGTGCTCGTCGTCGACGACCACGACCAGTTCCGGGCCGGGCTGCGGGCACTGCTGTCGACCAGCCCGGAGGTCGACGTGTGCGGTGAGGCGGCCAGCGGCGAGGAGGCCCTCGCCGCGCTGCCGCGGCTGCAGCCGGACGTGGTGCTGCTGGACCTGGTGATGCCGGGCATGGGCGGCATCGCCGCGACCGAGCGGATCGCCGCGACGATGCCGCACGTGCGCGTGCTGGTGCTGAGCATGGCCGACGACGACGATTCGGTCTTCGCCGCCGTGCGGGCCGGCGCGCGCGGCTACGTGCTCAAGGGCGCCCGCCGGGTCGAGATCATCCGGTCGATCCGGGTGGTCGCGGACGGCGAGGCCATCTTCGGCCCGGCGATCGCGACGCGGCTGATGGGGTACTTCGCCTCGCTGGACCGCACCGCACCGGACCCGTTCCCGGAGCTGACCCAGCGGGAGCGGCAGATCCTCGCGCACATCGCGCGGCACCTGACGAACCCGCAGATCGCCGAGCGGCTGGGCGTGTCGCAGAAGACGGTCCGCAACCACGTGTCGAACATCTTCACCAAGCTGCAGGTCGCGGACCGCGCCCAGGCCATCGTCATCGCCCGCGACGCGGGCCTGACCGGCGACTAGTGCTGTGACCACAAACGTTCACCGGGTTGGGTGGGTGTTTGTGGTTCCTCGCCGCGGGGTTGCGGTCGAGCGACTCCCCACCGGTGGTGGGGCGGGCCTCAGCCGGCCAACCGACCCTCCGGCCGACCACGCCCACCGCCGCTGCTGTTGCTGGTGGTGGGTGTGGTCGGCGGGGGTCACGCCGGGACGGTCCGGCACCGGGAAGGTGCCGTCCCGCTCGACGGTGCGTGAGCACACGCGGCAGGACCGCCGCGGTGGTGGTGTTCCCGCTGCCCGGGGTGCGGGTGGCGATGGTGGCCGCCGCGAACAGGTCGCGGTGGCCGGAGATGTTGCAGTGGGTGCAGGTCATGGTCCGCCCGGCCGGTTTGCGGATGCGGCGGCGGCAGGCGGGGCAGGTGGAGGAGGTGCCGCGCTCGTCGACCAGCCGCAGGCTGATCCCGGCGAGTTCGGCCTTGTCGCGCAGGATGGCCATGCTCCGGCCGATCTGCCACTGCCGCAGCCGCAGATTGTGCCGCCGTCCCGCGTCGTGTTCGAGCACGCCGCGGGGGTCGCCGACGGTCAACGTCCCGATCCGCTGCTGGACTGCCCAGGCGATCACGGTCTTGGCCGCCTCGTGCTGCGCTTGCCGCACCCGGCGGCGGTGCCGGCCCTCGACGAGCCGGGCCCGACGCCGGGCCTTGCGCCAGCGGCGTGACCCGCGCTGCCCAGGTTTCGGTGCGTGTGCGGCGGTGGCGTGGCGGCGGGCCTTGGTGTCGGCTAGGTGCATCCGGTGCTCGGCGCGGATCGCCCGCCCGGACACCAGCAGTCCCTGCCCGTCGGGGCCGGCGACGGCGTAGGGGTGGATGATGCCCAGGTCGACGCCGGCGACCCGGCCCGGGTCCGGTCCGGCACCGGCCGGGTAGGTGGCGATCGGGACTTCAGCAGTGACCTCCACCCACAACCGGCCGCCGTCATGCAGCAGGGTCACGGATCGGACCTGCTCGGTGGGGTAGGGCACCGTCCGGTCCAGCCGCAGCCGCACCGCCGGCCGGCCTACGGCAGCCGCAGTCGGCGTCCGTCGAGGGTGAAGGTGCCGTGATACCAGCGCACCGGCACCAAGCCCCGACGCCGCCGCGGAAACCGCGCCGAACTGTCACCGGCCCGGCGGCGTTTCGCCGCGGCGAACCAGGCATCGGAGTAACGGCGCAGCACCGAGCGGGCCCCAGTACTGTCCAGGTCCCCGAACGTCCCCGGCCCTGACGCGGCCAGCTCCCGGCACAGCCCCTGATACGACACCAGCGGCGCATCCCGGCGCTGGCGTCGCCACGCATTGACCTCCATTACGCACGCCCACACATCACCGGCCGACCGCAGCAGCCCGAAACACCGCCGCCGCTGCGCCGCGGTCAACCGCAACCCGACCCGAGCGGTGCGATACACCACCCGCGGCGCATCCAGGTCACGGCGGCGAGGCATGCCCACGGTTTAGCACACAGGTACGACAGAATTCGGTCGCCACGCCGACCCGGCCAACGTTTGTGGCCACCGCACTAGCGGGTCAGGGCCTGCAGCACCCGTGGGAGCAGGGCGACGTTCCAGGCGCCGTTGGGGACCTGGATGCGCGAGCGCTCCTTCTCGCCGTGGTGCGCCAGCAGGTGCAGGTAGGAGTTCTCGCGGCGGACCCCGGCGTACTCGGGCCACGCGATCGTCCTGCGCAACAGGCCGCCCTTGTGGATGCCCTGCGGATCGAGGCGCAGGCCCGACATCTCGACCGCGGCGCCGCCGCGCACGGCCAGGACGGCCTCGGTCACCACGCGCTCGCCGGCGTGCTGCACGACGAGGTCGACGGCCCGGCCCCACTGCTCCTGGTAGGCGTTGCGCGTGGCGTGGTCGACCCGCGTCTTCAGCGGGCCTGTGGTTCCCGAGAACATCATGAACGTGGCGGTACGCCGAGCGTCGCCGACGCCGATCGAGAAGCTCGTGTGCAGGTACGCACCGTTCACGTGCTGGTCGACCGCCTGATAGAGCACGCGGGTGATGTCGGGCCAGCGAAACGCGCTGCCGCTGACGGAGACGCCCTCGTCGGTGATGGTGAGGCGGGCGGTGCGGGCGCGTCCCGGCCTCGCCTCGAGCTCGAGCCACAACTGGGTCACACCACAGTGGCGTTCCATCCCGTTCCACCGTTACCCAGCGCGATGCGCGGGTCACCCCGCGAGGGTGATCAGATCGCTGATGCCGAAGGTCGCGCCGGCGGCAGGGAGGCTCGGGGACCAGCCCGGGTCGAGGGACAGGTAGCTCGCCGGGTCGGCGCGCAGCAGGCCGATCAGCACCTCGGCCACGATCCGCCCGCCGACCGGGCCGAGGCGGTCGCCGGCGCCGCGGCACTCGGCCTCCTTCAGGATGTACAACCACAGCGGAGTGCCGCCCGGCCACGCCTGGCCCAGCTCGTCGGGCGTCAGCGGTGCCACGCCGATCAGTTCGGCCACCGCCTCGCCGCTCGGCAGGCCGGTGCTGCCGCCGCGCAGCAGGTCGCGCGAGGCTAGGGAACGGTGCGCGGCGGCCGACACCGCGCCGGTCACCCGCTCGGGCAGGCCGATGAGGCTCGCGGGGAGGCGGCCGTCGAGGCGCTTGGCCCGCTGCGCCGGCGGGCGGCCGGGCACGTCGAAGATCTGGGAGAGGTCGAGGCGGCGGTCCGGCGCCGGCGGGCCGAAGCCGGCGAGGTCGGGGAAGAGCGGGAACTGCGGGCCGCCGGCGACCAGGCGGTACGCGTGGCGGATCTGGCCGTGCCCGTAGCGGTAGGCGGCGTCGGCGAACTCCAGGGGGATGTACGCCCCGGCCGGATGCGGGGTGAAGAACCGGCCGCCCTCGGCCAGCATCTCGTCGACCAGCGCCCCGCCCACCAGGCGGGGCAGGAACTCGTGCACGACGATCCACTGGTAGTGCCAGATGAGGGTGATCCGCGCGCGGTCGAAGACGTCGGGCTCGGGGACGTCGTTGGAGCGCAGGAGGTCCACGAGGCCGTTGTGCGCGTGCAGCAGGGCGACGTGCAGGGCGAGGGAGAACAGGTGCACGTCGTTGCGCGGGTCGCCGATCAGGGCCACGCCCTGGCGGTTGCGGGGCACGTCGCCGCCGTCACGCGACAGCAGGAACTTGGCCGGGTCGTCGAGGTCGAAGAGGTACGGCGCGCCGATCGGGCCGTCGGCGTAGATCATCTCCAGGTTCAGCCGCGGCGCGCGGGCGTTGCGCAGTGCCTCGGGGTCCACGCCGCCCGCTACGGGTGAGCGGTCGGCGGTGATGTCGTGCGCGACCAGCTGGCCGAAGAACGGCCACCCGGCGGCCTCGGTGGCGTCGTCGGCCGGGCACTCGCACGCCGACGGGTCGGCGGCACACACGCCGCCGTTGTCGCCGGCGCGCATCAGCAGGCCGGGGTCCGTGACCAGCGGTTCGAGGCCGGGGAACATGTGGCCGTACCGCGCGGCGCCGATGGGCCGGTCAGCTGCGCGGACCCGGCTCAGGCACTGGTCACGCGCGACGGCGGCGAGCAGCTCGGGCACGTCATCAACGCTACGCGGAGCGCCGGGGGTCGCATTCGTGTTCGCCGCTACTGGCGTCTGCGACCTGGCGATCGAGGAGCTGGCCCGCCGCCGGGGTCGCGCCGGACATTGGCTCACGCATCCTCCGCACTACCGACCACCGCGGGCAGCCGATCCGGGCGTGAGGCGAGGGCGACCGCGGGCCGGTCCTCGTCCCGGCGCCGGAAGAGCGCGGACGGCCACCACATCCAGCGCCCCACGTCGAGGGTCAGCGCGGTGACCAGCACCGAGCGCACCACGATCGTGTCCAGCAGCACGCCGAACGCCACCGCGAAGCCGAGCTCGGCGGCGAACACCAGCGGGAGCGAGCCCATCGCCGCGAACGTGCCGGCCAGCACCAGGCCCGCCGACGTGATCACGCCGCCGGTCGCGGACAGGCCGGTCAGCGCGCCGCGGCGGGTGCCGTGCCGCTGCGCCTCCTCGCGCACCCGGGTGACGAGGAAGATGTTGTAGTCGATGCCAAGGGCGACCAGGAACACGAACGCGAGCAGCGGGAACGAGGCCTCGGCGCCGGCGAAGCCGAAGACGTGCTCGAAGACCAGGGCGCTCACGCCGAGGGCCGCGCCGAAGGACAGCACCACGGTCGCCATCAGCAGCAGCGGCGCGACCAGCGCACGCAGCAGCAGGGCGAGGATGAGCAGCACCGCGACGAGCACGATCGGGATGATGACCCGGGAGTCGCGCTCGGCCGCCTGCTGCGTGTCGAGCAGCACCGCGGTGTTGCCGCCGACCTGCGCCTCGGCGCCCTCGATCCCGTGCAGCGCCGCCCTGGCCCGCTCGACGGTGCGCATCGCGGCGGTGCTGCTGGGGTCGTCGGCGAGCTCGCCGAGCAGCAGCGCCTGGCCGTCCCGCACCAGCGGGTCGGAGACGCCGGCGATGCCCGGCACGGCGGCGAGCGCGGCGCGCACCCGCTGCGCGGCGCCGGCGGAGCTCACGACGTACACGGGATCGCCCGAACCGGCCGGGAAGTGCCGCGCCTGGATCTCCTCGCCGACGACCGTCGGCGGCCGGTCGGTGAACTGCTCGCTGCTGGCCAGGCCGTCGGCGCGCAGGCCGAGCGCGCCGAGCGACAGGGCGGCCAGGGCGAGCGCGGTGCCGGCCCACACGGCCCGGGGCCGCGCGGCGACGGCGGCGCCGACCCGCGTCCACAGCCCGTCCCGCTTCGCCGTGCCCTCGTGCGCCTCCGCGGAGCCGTAGGCGGGGCGAACCGGCCAGAAGATCCAGCGGCCGCAGATGACGAGCAGGGCCGGCATGAGCGTGAGCATGGCGAGCAGGCCGACGATGATGCCGATCGCGCAGGCCGGCCCGAGGCCCTGGGTGGAGTTGAGGGAGGCCAGGCTCAGCAGCATCAGGGCCACGGCGACGGTCGCCGCGCTCGCGACGACCGCCGGACCGCAGCGGCGCAGGGCCTCGGCCATCGCCTCGTGACGGTCCTCGTGGCGGCGGAGCTCTTCGCGGTACCGCGACGTCAGCAGCAATGCATAGTCTGTCGCGGCGCCGAAGACGAGCACGGTCAGGATGAAGCTGGTCTGCTTGTTGACCACCAGGCCCGCGTGCCGCGCGAGCAGGTAGATCACCGCCTCGGCGGCCACCAGCGCCCCGCCCGCGCTCAGCAGCGGCAGCAGCGGCAGCGCCGGGCTGCGGTACGTCAGCAGCAGGATCGCGACCACCACCAGCGCGGTGATCGTGGTCAGCCCCCCGCCCGCACCGAACGCCTTGATCGAGTCGGACGCGAGCCCGGCTGGCCCGGTGACGTGGAACCCGACGCCGCCGGCGTCCGCGGTGCCGATGGCGGTGAGCGCGTCGACGGCCTTGCCGAGCCCTTCCCAGCCGTCCTGGCCCTTCCGCAGCTGTACCACGGTCTGGATCGCCTGCCCGTCCGCGGACGCCTGCGGCCCCTGCGGCTCGCCCACGACCTCCGGGATGCCCTTGAAGGCCTCGGCGTCGGCGCTGGCCTTGTCCAGGTCGGCCGGCGTGACGCCCGCGGGCCGGTCGTAGATGACGATCGCCGGCACGGTGTCGGCCGGCTGCAGGCGCTCGGCCCGCGCGACGACCTCGGTCGACTCCGCGTCGCCGGGCAGCCAGGCCGAGTTGTCGTTCTGCTCGACGCCGCCGAGCCGGCCCGCCAGCATCAGGGCCGGCACGAGCACCGCGACCCAGACGGCCACGACGATCCACTTGGTCACGCGGCCGCCGGGCAGCCTTGCGATGTTGCGCAGCATGGTCGGTTGTCCTGCCTTCAGTCGACGTTCGTGAGCTTGTCGGGGTTGGCGACGACGTAGATGCCGGTCACGTGGCGCCCGTCGGGCGCGAGGTCCAGCACCACCACGGCGTAGGCGGTGTCACCGGTGCGCAGCAGCGCCGACGGGTCGCCGTTCACGCTGCGGTACACGATGTCGAGACCCGGCCCGGGACGCGCCGCGATGCCGGCGATGAGGCGGGCGACCCGGTCGCGGCCCTGCATCGGCCGGGATCCCCCGGCGCCCTGCGAGCCGCCGTCGCCCCACAGGGTCACTTCCGGCGCCAGGAGCTCCATCAGTGCGTCGAGGTCCCCTCCGGTCGCGGCGGCCAGGAACCGCTCGGTCACCTCCTGGCGCACGCGCGGGTCGGGCTCGTACCGCGGCCGCCGCGCCTGCACGTGCTCGCGGGCGCGGTGGGCGACCTGCCGGATCGCCGGTGCGCTGCGCCCGAGGATCTCGCCGACCTCGGTGTGCGCGTAGCCGAACACCTCGTGGAGTACGAACACGGCCCGCTCCAGCGGCGTCAGCGTCTCCAGCACCACCAGCAGCGCCATCGACACCGACTCGGAGCGCTCCGCCGGGTCCTCGGCATCGCTGTGCAGGGGCCGCACGAGCGGCTCGGGCAGCCACGGCCCGACGTACGTCTCGCGGCGCCGGCTGACGGTGGCCTGCTGTGCGAGGGCCCGGTTCACCGCGATGCGCACCAGGTAGGCGCGCGGATGCTCGACCGGGCCCGCCTCCGGGTCGCGGCTGCGGTCCGCCCACGAAAGCCACGTCTCCTGCAGCACGTCCTCGGTGTCGGCGACGGTGCCGAGCATGTTGTACACGATGGAGAACAGCAGCTCGCGGTGCTCGCTGAACGCCTGCGTGGTCGGGTCGGACATCTTGGTGCCTCCTGTCGCGGTTCGCATCCTGAGAGCGATGGCATCGCCCGGAACGTGATGCGCTTGGCCGAAATGTGACTCGGGTCTCAGGGTGGGGCTGGACCCACCGCAGGCGGGGCGTAACGGGATACCTGGGCCGGTCCGGCGGGCAATAGCTTGGCAAAATGAACGCAATGAACATCCCGACGGGGCTGTACCGGTCCGCGGTGCTGGCGGCGCTCACCGCCCCACTGCCGGTCACCGGCATCGCCGTCGCGGTCTTCGGGGCCGGGTTCGTGCGCACCTGGTCGGAGCACCTGAGCGCGCCGCTGGTCGTGCGGGCGCTCGTCGGCGTCGGTGAGGCCCTCGTTGTCGTCATGTGGGTCGCCGCGGCGATGTGGATGGTGCACGTGCTCACCAGCCGGCCGCTCAGCCAGGCCGCGCGCCGGTTCGCCCGGCGGTGGCTCGGGCTGCACCTCGACGTCGAGTACGGCGCCGTGGCGCCCGTGGCGCGGATGGCGACCGGGTTCTGGTGGGACGGGCAGGAGTACCACCGCTCGGAGCGGGAGGCGCGCCGCCGGGCCAGGATGAACGCGCGCTTCCACGACCCGCAGGTGCACTGGGACGGGGTGTGGGCGCTCGCGGCCGGCTTCGGCGTGTGGCCGGTGGCGCTGCTGCCGTGGCTCGCGCTCGCCGGCGGGGCCTACCTCGCGGTGACGCCGGGCCTCGCCGCCTACGGCGCGGTCGCGATCGCGGCCGGGCTCGCCGCCGCGCCGTTCGCCTGGCGGGTGTTCGGGCCGCTCGCCCGCCGGCTGCTCGGGCCCAACCAGCGCCGGCGGGTGGCGGAGCTGGAGGCGCTGCGGGCCGACATGACCCAGACGCAGGCGGCCGAGCTGGAGCGCATCGAGCGCGGGCTGCACGACGGCGCGCAGGCGCGGCTCGTCGCGATGGGGCTGTCGATGCAGGCCGCCGAGCGGCTCCTCGAGGCCGACCCGGCCACCGCCAAGGAGATCCTCGTCGAGGCTCGGGCCTCCTCCGTGGCGGCGCTGGCTGAGCTGCGCTCGCTGGTGCGCGGGATCAACCCGCCGGTGCTCGCCGAGCGCGGCCTCGTCGACGCCGTGCGGGCCCTGGCGCTGGACGCGCCGGTCGAGGTCGACGTGCGCAGCGCCGTGGCGGGGCGGGCCGAGCGGCCGGTCGAGGCGGCGGTGTACTTCGCCGTCTCCGAGCTGCTGGCCAACGTGGCCAAGCACGCGCACGCCCGCCGGGCCACGGTCGAGCTCGAGCACACCGGCGGCACGCTCACCGCGGTCGTCGCCGACGACGGCAGCGGCGGGGCGAGCGCCGGCGGCGGCACCGGGCTGCGCGGCATCGAGCGGCGCCTGGCGGCCCTCGGCGGCCGGCTCGACATCGACAGCCCGTCCGGCGGGCCGACCCGGATCACGGTGGCGGTGCCGTGCGCGTTGTCATAGCCGAGGACCTGTTCCTGCTGCGCGACGGGCTGGTGCGCCTCGTACAGGCCTACGGGCACACCGTCGTCGCGGCGGTCGGCACCGGGCCGGAGACGCTCGAGGCGCTCCTGGGCCACGCACCCGACGTGGCGATCGTCGACGTGCGGCTGCCGCCGACCTTCTCCGACGAGGGCCTGCAGGCCGCGCTCGCCGCACGGCAGCAGCGGCCGGGACTGCCCGTGCTCATCCTGTCGCAGCACGTGGAGCAGCTGTACGCCCGAGACCTGCTCGCCGACGGCCACGGCGGCGTCGGCTACCAGCTCAAGGACCGCGTCCTGGACGCCGATCAGTTCATGGACGCCCTCGACCGCGTCGCCGGCGGCGGCACCGCCCTCGACCCGGCCGTGATCGCGAAGCTGCTCGGCCGGCCCGCGCACGCCGACCCGCTCGCCACGCTGACCGAGCGCGAGCGCTCGGTGCTCGCGCTCATGGCCGAGGGCCTGTCCAACGCCGCGATCGCCGGCCGCCTGTACCTCAGCGAGGGAGCGATCAGCAAGTACACCACGACGATCTTCGCCAAGCTCGGCCTCGCCGCCGACGACGGGGACACCAACCGCCGCGTCCGGGCCGTGCTGACCTACCTGCACGGGACAGACAGGGCGACCTGAGCTGCGCATAATGTGGTCCACTCACACTCACGAGGGACCTGACATCTATGAAGACGACGATCCGCGCGGCGATCTCCGTCGCGCTGCTCGCCGGGTTCTACCTGCTGGCGATCGTGCTGATCGCCCTCCTCGGCTGGCTGACCATCTGGCTGTGGCAGGAGTTTCCCGGCGTGGCCGCCGGCAAGTTCAGCTACGTGACCCTCGCCATCGCGGGCGGCCTGCTTGTCGCGTTCTGGAAGATCATCCGAGCCAAGCCCGGCGAGCCGGAGGGCCTGCCGCTGCCGCCGCACGAGGCGCGCGGCCTGTGGGACACCGCGCACGACCTCGCGCACCGGGTCGGCACCCGCGCCCCCGACGAGATCCGGCTCATCCCCGACGTCAACGCCGCCGTTGCCGAGCACACCTCGCTGCTGGGCCTCGCCGGCGGCCGTCGCATCATGTACGTCGGCCTGCCGCTGCTGCAGGCCTTCACCGTCGACCAGCTGCGCTCCGTCCTGGCGCACGAGCTGGGCCACTACTCCGGCAGCCACACCAAGCTCGGCGCCCTCGCCCACCGCGGCCGGATGGCGATCGTGCAGACCATCGTGCAGATCGGCCCCACCACGATCGTCGGCGGCATCTTCCAGCTCTATGCGCGCCTCTACGTCCTGGTCGAGCAGGCCGTGAGCCGCCGCATGGAGTACGAGGCCGACGAGTTCTCGGTGCGCATCGCCGGCCGCTCCGCCGCGGTGAGCGCCATGCGCGACCTCCCCGTCGTCGACGCCGCGTGGAACTTCTTCGTCGGCCGGTACGTCACGATCGGCTGGGAGGCCAAGCTCGCCCCGCGCGACGTCTTCGGCGGCTTCACGATGCTGCTGAACGGCCGCCAGGGCGAGCTCGCCGAGCTGCGCGACAGCGCACCGCCGGCCGAGAAGTCCAAGTGGGACTCCCACCCGCCGATCGCCGACCGCATCCGCGCGATGGAGGCCATGCCGGACTCCGGCGCCGCCTCCGACGACCGTCCGGCCCTGACCCTGCTGGCCGACCCGGCCGCGCTCTCGATGCGCCTGCAGCAGCACGCCCTCGCCATCGAGGGCAAGACCCTGCTGCCCTGGGAGGAGCTGACCGACGCCGGCATCGCCGTGGGCGCCCAGCGCGGCGCCGACTCCCTGTTCCGCGCGGCCGCCCGCCTGGCCGGCGCTCCCGCCGGCGACCTGGCCCTCGTCCTGCACCTGGTCGAGCAGGGCCGCGCCGACGAGCTCGCCCGCGCCGTCGAGCCGCACGGCGACCGCGAGGAGCGCCAGTCGGGCCTCACGGAGCGCATCGGCGCCGCGATCGCCCTGGCCGCCCGCGCCGGCGGCGTCGGCCGCTGGCGGCACTCCTGGAGCTCCGGCGCCCGCTTCTCCCGCCCCGACGGCACCGAGATCCCGATCCGCGAGGTCGCCCGCCTGGCGGCCGCGCCCGACTCGGTCCCCGCGGCCCGCGAGCGCCTGACCGAGCTCGGCATCAACCTGTCCGCGGTGCGCCAGCAGTCCACGCGGGCCAGCGCCGACGGCTCCGAGGTCCTGGGCGGCCTGGCCAACCTGCACGCACCGGGCAAGCTGTACTTCGACCTGTTCATCCTGAACAACGGCCTGATGCTGATGCCCGGCCCGAAGGACACCAGCGGCGGCCGCGACCGCCTGGTGCGCGTGATGCGCTCGGCCCCGGTCCACGAGCTCGCGAAGCGCTACCGCTTCGTGCCGTTCGAGGACATCCGCACGGCCGCGATCCACAAGCAGACCCCGATCAAGCTGACCATCACCCTGCACAGCGGCGAGACCCTGGACCTGTCCGAGCCCTGGAGCGGCGAGTCCATCTCGTCGAAGGACCGCGACCTGCTCCGCGACGCGTTGCGCCCGTTCATCACCGAGCACCAGCCTTCGGCCTGACCCCGACGCCGACCGGAAGAAGGCGGCGGCCACATCCACCCGGGGCGTGGCCGCCGCCTTTTGCCGCGCTCAGGCGGGTGCGCGGCGCAGGCGCGCCACGAGGGACAGGCCGGGGCCGGTGGCGATCGTCGAGACCAGCGTCATGATGACGAGCATCGAGAAGACCGTCGGGCTGATCACGCCCAGCTGCAGGCCGATGTTCAGCACGACCAGCTCGGTCAGGCCGCGGCAGTTCATCAGCGCGCCCAGCGACAGGGACTCCCGCCAGTCGGTGCCCGTCAAACGGGCCGCGACCGCGGTGCCGCCCCACTTGCTCAGCACCGCCACCGCGACGATCAGGGCGCACCACGCCCACCGGCGGGCGTCGGTGCCGATGAGGCCGAAGCGGGTGTGCAGGCCGGTGTACACGAAGAACAGCGGGAGCAGCAGCGTGACCGTCACGCTCTGCATGCGGTGCGACGCCTCGGTCACCGAAGGGAGCGCGCGCGGGGCGATCACGCCGAAGAGGAAGGCGCCGAAGATCGGGTGGATGCCGATCTCGTTCGTGGCCAGGGCGCTGAGCATGACGCCGCCCAGGAGGATCGGCAGGGTCGCCGCCGGGGTGAGGCCGCTCAGCAGGCGGGCCAGCAGCGGGCGGACGGCGAAGACCATTGCCGCCACGAAAGCCAGCGTCAGGGCGATCGTGACGATCACCGCCGACGGGTCGCCGTTGCGGGCGAGCGCCGTCACCACGGTCAGCACGCACCACGCCACCACGTCGCCGATCGCGGCGCACGTCAGGGCGAGGGCGCCCAGCGGGGTCTCGGTCAGGCCGCGGTCGGCGAGGATCCGGGCCAGCACCGGGAATGCCGTCACGCTCATGGCCACCGCCAGGAAGAGGCCGAAGGGGACGAAGCCGACGCCCTCGCCGAACGACGGGTACATGCCGAGGGCCAGGGCGATCCCGCACAGCGCCGGCAGGGCGAGGTTGACCTGGCTGACGGTCGCCGCCACGAGGCCGCGGCGGCGTACCGAGTCCAGGTTCATCTCGGTGCCGACCAGGTACATGAAGAAGATCAGGCCGAGCTGCGCGAGCGTGTTGACGGCGGTCACCACCGCGGGCGGGAACAGCCAGGCGAAGCCGGCCGGCCACAGCAGGCCCAGCAGCGACGGGCCCAGCAGCACGCCGGCCACGATCTCGCCGATGACCTCGGGCTGGCCGGCGCGCCGGGCCAGGCGGCCGGCCAGGTAACACGCGGCGAGGACGACCGGCAGGGCGACGAGCAGCCTGGCGAACGGGTCGGCGGCCGAGGCCGGGGCCGCGGACGCCGGCGAGTCGCCGCCGTCCGGGCCGAGGCCGAGCAGCGGGACGATCAGCGCCAGCGGTACGACCACGAGCACCAGGCCGACCAGGACGGCGCGCAGGGCCGGCCGAGGGCGCTGCGGCGAGTCCCGGACGGCGTCTGCGGCCACGCCGGTGTCAAGCATGGCGCAGCTCCAGGGTGCAGCACTTCACGCTGCCGCCCGCCTTCAGCAGCTCGGACACGTCGGCGCCGATCGGCTCGAAGTCCCGCTCGCGCAGCTGGGCGATGAGGCCGGTCGCGGCCTGGGGCAGGACCACGTGCCGGCCGTCGGAGACGGCGTTGAGGCCGAACGCGGCGGCGTCCTCGTCCGAGGCCGTGATCGCATCGGGGTACAGCGAGCGCAGCACCTCGAGGCTCTCGGGCGCGAAGGCCGGCGGGTAGTACATGACCTCGTCGGCGTCGAGAACCGCCAGGGCGGTGTCGAGGTGGTAGTACCGCGGGTCGACGAGCGTCAGGCCGGTGACGGGCACGCCGAAGTACGCGGCGGACTCGTCGTGGGCGCGCGGGTTGGTGCGGAAGCCGGTGCCGGCCAGCAGGCGCCCGCCGGCGACCAGGTAGTCGCCCTCGCCCTCGTTCACCCACTGCGCCTGGCGGACCTCGGCGTAGCCGCCGCGCGCGGCGAACCAGTCGAGGTACGCGGCGGCCTCGGCGGTGCGCTGGGTGTAGCGGAACCGCGCGACGAGGACGCGGCCGTCGAGCACCGTTGCGCCGTTGGCGGCGAAGACCATGTCGGGCAGGCCCGGGCGCGGATCGAGCAGCTCCACCCGGTGGCCGAGGTCGGCGTACAGGTCGTGCAGCCAGCCCCACTGGGCGATGGCGAGCTCGGTCGACGTCGGCTTGCCGGGGTCCATCCAGGGGTTGATCGAGTACTCGACGTCGAAGTAGGTGGGCCGGACCATCAGGTAGTGCCGCGGCGTTGCGGTGCGAAGCAACGGAAACCTCCAAGGAAAGATCAGGAAAGCTGGACTTCGACCTTGCCGGCCAGGTCGGTGGCGGTGTGCATGGCGTCGTCGAGCGACGTGCCGGTCGCGCCGATGCCGCCGATGATGTTGTTGCCGTGCGGCGGGCGGCGGATGACGTCGCCGGGGCGGGCCATGATCTTGAGGTAGAACAGCGACGGGGCCTCGGCGACCTCGGGCGGCACGCCGACCGACTCGACGGTGCCGGCCGCGCTGATGATGCACATCGCTGCGGTGTGCACCTCGGTCGGCGTGAAGTGCCGCACGTCAGGCTTCTCCCCGCGGGCCACGTCCATGACGGCGCGGATCGGGTCGTAGCCGGCCGATAGGCGGGCCATGTGGTCCAGGCCGCCGCCGCCGGGGCGCACCGCGATCTCGAGCAGGAACGGACGGCCCTCGTGGAAGCGCACCTCGGCGTGCAGGGCGCTGCGGCGCAGGCCCTGTGCGCGCACGCCGGCCGCGACGACCGCGTGGACGTCGGCGACCTGCTGCGGCGTCAAAGCGGTGGGCGCGTGGTGGACGTCGTCGTCGAACGTGTCGCCCTCGATGGTGACCCGGTCGACGATCGAGCCGAGGTACACCTCGTCGTCCCACACGAGCGCCTCGATGAGGTGCTCGTGACCGTCCAGGAAGGACTCCACGAGCAGGCCGTGCGGGCCGAGGTCGAGACCCTCGGCCTCCATCGTGTACCACGACATGCCCGCGATCCCCTCCTGCGCCTGGGCGTAGCGGGTGCGCAGCTGCTCGGCGTCGTCGATGCGAAAGACGAAGTTGCTCGCTGCGCCGAGGGTCGGCTTGAGGATGACCGGGTAGCCGAACTCCTCGGCGGCGCGCAGCGCCGCGTCGACGTCGGGCACGTGGCGGAAGCCGGGGTGCGCCGCGCCGCCGCGCTCGTGCGCCCGGCGCATGAGCAGCTTGTTGCGGCTGGTGACGGCGGCCTCCACGCCGATGCTGGGCAGGCCGAGCGCGGCGGCGACGGCGGCGACCGCGACGACGCCGGACTCGGAGAACGTCAGCACGCCGTCGAAGCGCTCCTGCTCGTGCCACGCGCGGGCGTGGCGGACGAGCTCGTCGATGTGCGTGCTGCCGGCGACGCGGTAGCGCCCGGCCGGCCACAGGTCGTCCGTGCCGACGCCGTTGAGGACGTAGAGGTCCCCGCCGAAGTCGGTGATCTGGCGGTACCGCGACTGGTAGTAGTAGCCGTTCTGGGTGGCCTCGATGGCGAGCAGTTTCATGACACACCTCGCAGTGTGGTCGGGCGGGCCGCGCCGGTCAGGCGTGCGGCGAGGGACTGTGCGATGAGCGGGGCGAACTTGAACGACGAGCCGCCGCAGGCGGCGTGTGCCAGCACGCGCTCGCCGATGGCCACGGTGAGCGGGCCGCCGGTCGGCGCGTGCGTGAGGTAGTAGGAGTCACGGGCCTCGAGGACCCAGTCCTCGGACAGTCCCGCGATGGCGGGTGCGTGCAGGTCGAGCAGGCGGCGACGCCACCGCGGCGACGTCTCCTGACCGTCCATGGTGGACACAACGCGGCCGGCGCTGGACGCGCTGAGCTTCAGCGGGGTGCCGGCGACCGGCACCACCAGCCACGCGCCGCCGCCGATGCCCAGCGACGGCACGGTCGGCATGGCGGACCAGGCCGCCGCGTCGGCGTCGGGCACGCGGCAGTGCAGCTGGCTCTGCCGGTGCAGCACGAGCTCGGCGGCCAGGGCGGGCGGCAGCAGCGGGCGGGACCAGGCGCCGGCGGCCACGAGCACCGCGTCCCCGTGCAGCCGGGTGTTGTCGGCGAGGTGCACGGCGGTACCGCGCACCGCGACGACCCGCCGGCGCGGCAGGAGCTCGGCGAGCGGGTGCGCGCGCAGCCAGTCCGCGCACGCGTGCAGCGCCCGGTCGGCCAGGACGATGGCGGCGCCGGGCTCGACGACGGCGCTCGCCCCGTCCGGGAACCGCAGGTGCGGGAAGCCTTCCGCGAGGGCGCGCGGCCCGAGGACCCGCGACGGGGCGCCGGCGCCGGCGAGGGTCGCCTGGGCGCGCAGCAGGTCGGCGTCGGGCAGCACGGTCAGTGCGCCGGTGCGTTCGAGGAACGCGGCGCCGAGGCGGCCCTGCAGTCCCGCCCACAGCCCGACGGCACGTGCGCCGGCCGCCGTGGCCGCGGGATCGTCGAGGTGCAGGGCCCGCACCACGCGCTGCCGGTCGTAGGACGCGGCCGCGGGGTGCGGGATGTCACCGTGGTCGACGACGGTCACCTCGTGCCCGGCCGCGACGCATTCGACGGCGCTGAGCAGGGCGATGACCCCGCCGCCGACCATGACGATCCGCACCGCACGCCTCCCGCCGTCGCTTGCGAGGAGGCCCGGGACGGTTATGCCGTCTCGCCGGTCCGTTCCATCGCGCCGAACGCCCGCTGCGTTCTCGGCTCATTCAAGGGGCGGGCCGCGTTGACCGGAAGCATTGGCGGTACCGAACAATCAACGCCCGGCGCCTCGCGCTGTGCGCGGCGGTCGCGCAGCGGCGAACCGAGCTGCGCGGCCTCGTGGCGCACGTGTTCGGCGAACACACCGACCAATGTGGACACTCGGTAGCGACCCGCGACCGAGGCGCGGGTCAGCAGGCCCGCGTCGACGAGGGACTCGAGCGCGTCGTCGGCCTCGTCGACGCGCACGCCGAGTGACGCGGCGAGCGCGACCGCGGTCGTCCAGCCGGCGCCGCCGATGCCGAGCTCGTGCACCGCCTGCCGGCCGGCCGTCGACAGCCGCTCGTAGGCGGCGCTGAAGCGGTCCCGCACGTTGACGTCGCCGACGCAGAGGCTGTCGATGAGCCGGTCGCGGTCGGCGAGCATCCCGGCGGTGTGCGCCAGCGCCCACTCCGGGCGGGCGGCGATCTTGCGGCCGACGATGTTGATCGCGAGCGGCAGGTCGCCGCAGATCTCGGCGACGGCGGACGCGGCGGCGTACTCCGACTCGACCCGCTCGGCGCCGACGATCCGGCCGACCAGCTCGAGGGACTCGTGGCGGGCGAAGGCGTCGAGGTCGACGCGGTGCGCGTCGTCGAGGCCGAGCAGGCGCGCCCGGCTGGTGAGCACGACCTGGCTGTGCGCGGCCCGGGCGAGCAGGGGCCGCACCTGGCCCTCGTCGGTGACGTTCTCCAGCAGCACGAAGAGGCGGCGCTGGGCCAGCAGCGAGCGGTACATGCCGATGCGCTGGATCGGGTCGTCGGGCACGAGCGGCGCCGGCACGCCGAGCGCTCGCAGGAAGCCCCGCATGATCTGGTACGTCGAGTGCGTCCCCGGTTCGCAGTTGCCCATGTCGGCGTACAACTGCCCGTCGGGGAACTCCGAGGACACGACGTCGGCCAGCCGCAGCGCGAACGCGGTCTTGCCGACGCCGATCGGGCCGCTGACCATCAGCGGCAGGCGCACGGGGCCCGGCCGCCCGACGAGCATCGCGGCGTTGGCGAGGGCCTGACCGCGCCCGACGAACGTGCTCGAGCCCATGGGTAACTGGGCCGGCCGCGCCAGGTTGGACATCACGCGCGACAGCGGCCACGGGTCGGCCGCGTCCACCTCGGGCGGTGGCTCCTCGCGCGGCTCGGGCACCGCGGCCGTCCCGCCGGCGGCCCCCGCCTCGCCGGCGACGCTGCGCCAGCGCCGCTCCCACGCGGCGCGGTCGCCCCCGCAGGCGGCCACGAACGCGAGGGTCACGGGTAGGGTCGGCAGCCGATGGCCGCTGGCCGCGGTCGAGAGCACGGACGGCGCGAACAGGGCCGTGCGGGCGAGCTCGCGATAGCTGGGGTTGCCGGCCCGTCGTCGTAACGCCCGCAGGTCCCGCGCGAACTCGGTGATCGGCCCGCCGGTTCCGTCCAGCGGGCGCTCCGGCCTACCCATCTCGTCGCCCTCCGGCCGGGGCGGCGGTGCTCGGGTCGAGCGCTGCGAGGTATGCGGCTTGTGGTCGCATGCTGGCCTCCTGTCGTCGACGTCGTGCTCAGTGCGGGGGTCCGCCCGCGCCGGGCACGGTGCTGTGCGCGGCGTCGCCACGGCCCGCCACAGTCATTCGGACACGAACGACTGTCCGTGGCTACGGCCCCGGGTTATCGGTTCATGAACGAACAGTTGCGCCGCGACAACCGCCGGGGCGGCGCGCAGCGCAATGCCTGGGTCATCCCCGTCGGCGAGCGCCTCCACAACGCCGCGGAAATGTCGTCCGATACGGCGGCCGGCAAGGCGCACCGGATTTCGATCAGACTCGGGTGAACATAGATGAAGATCATCGCCAGCGAAAGGGGTGAGTCGGGATGTAGCACTTCCGCACGCATCGGCAACCCCGCCGGACCATCCGATCAAACATCATTCCCGGTGTAGTTCGTCAATACGACGAACATCGATGGAATCCCGGGATCGTCGTGACGCGGACCACAGTCGGCGTTCGCACATATGTACTGCTGAGCTGCTAGAAGGCCGGTTCAGCGGGCGCGGCGGCAGGGGCGTTCGCCCGGTCCGGCGGTTACCCGGCGGCGGGGCCCGGGCGGGTCGATTGATCGGGCCACTGACCGAATTCGATCATCCACCGGCGCCGGCAAAAAAGTTGCCAGCATCCCAAAACCGGCGCCGAAAGGTGGGATCGGTCAATTATCCTCGAACGATCGCGTATCGCGTCATTATGGGTACCCAGCGTTGCCGGGTTGTTGCGGACCGGTCACATCGCGCTAGGATTCGGACCCGTGCCCATCGACGCGCCCAGCCTGGCCGACCTCCAGCGGACCGCGATGATCTTCAATGGCTTCCCCAACGTGGACCGCAGCTGGCACCGGCTGGTCGAGCAGACCGCGCCGGCGGTCGATCTGGACCGGGCCGAGCACCGCGCGCTCCTGCTGCGCTGGCTGAACTCCTGGGGCTGCCGCATCCGCTACCCGCGCGAGGGCGAGCCCGCCCCCTTCGACGACGGCGTCGCCGCCTGGTGGCGGCGATGGGGGCCCGAGCTGCCGGCGGCGGCCCTGGCCGCGCTCGCCGACGAGGAGATCACCCGGCTCGGCGACGCCTACGCGGGACTCGTCGCGGTCGAGGTGTCGGCCGGTCCGGTGCGGCGCACCCTGGGCCCGACCGCCGCCGCGAAGGCCCTTTACGCTCTGCGACCGAACGCGATCATGCCCTGGGACGCCGCGATCGCGGCCGCCCTGCACGGCGGCCGCGACGGCCCGGCATTCGCCGCGCACCAGCGGCTCGGCCGGCAGTGGGCGGCGGCGGTGCTGGCCGAGGCGGGGGTCGAGGAGCGGCGCCTGGCCGCCCTCGTCGGCCGCCCGCGGATCTCGCTGGCGAAAATCCTCGACGAATACCTCTACGTGAGCGTCACGATGTCCGCCGCCGTATCGCGGGAAGGGTAATGCATGGCCGTCACCGTCGATGATGTCCGCAGAATCGCATTGTCGCTACCCCGCGCATACGAGGCGCTGGTGCGCGACCGGGTCAAATTCCGGGTCGGGCAGCTGGTGTTCCTGTCATTGTCGCCGGACGAGACGGAGATGGGATTCGGATATCCCAAGGAGGGCCGCAACGCGCTGATCGCGAGCGAGCCCGACAAGTTCCACCTGCCGATCCCGTCCGACATGCGCTACAACTGGGTGCGCGTCTGGCTCGCGGCCCTGGAGCTCGACGAGCTCGAGGAGCTCATCGTGGAGTCGTGGCGCATGTCGGTGCCGAAACGGGTCTACGCCGAGTACGTCGGCGAACAGGTGCCTTAGCCCGCCACCTCCTCGATGCTCGAGGTGCCGCTGGCGGCGTTGGCGCCGAAGCGCTCCCACCGCTCGTTGAGCCGGATGCGCCCGTCGGGCAGGAACTCCGGGGTGTTCACGCTGTGGCCGGAGACCACCCTGCCGTCGGTGAGCACCATGCAGTAGGCGAACGAGACGGTGCCGTCCGGCGCGCACAGGCCCGCCAGGGAGCCCCGCCGCACGTCGCCGCCGCTCCACTCCGACCACACCACCTCCCCGCTCTGGCGATAGGTCGCCACGGGCGCGTCCGGCGCGTGCCCCTTGAACCGCCGTCCGTCATAGTCGATCACGGTCACTCCCCTCGCTCGGCCACCACAGGTCCTCGGCGCCCAGGTCGGGCACCGCGTACTTGCCCAACGCGCTCATGAGCAGCCGCAGCTCCAGCTCGAGGCAGCGCACCAGCCGCACCAGGCCCTCGGCGGCGTCCTCGTCCGCGGCCAGCAGCGCCGCCCGGCCGAGCCCGACGGCGGTGGCGCCCATCGCCAGGCACTTCAGCGCCCGGCCGCCTTCCCAGACCCGCCCGGACGCCAGCAGCGTCGCCTCGTGCTTGTCGATGCGGCGAAGGCAATCGGCCAGCGGCAGCCCGACCTGGCCGAGGAACACCGGCGGCGCCCACCCGGTGCCGCCCTCCGCGCCGTCGACCGTGACCGCGTCGGCGCCGGCCGCCCAGGCGATCTCCGCCGCCTGGCCGACGTCGCGGCCGGGGTGCAGCTTCACCCAGGTGCGGGCGCGCGGGTAGTTGTTGCGCATCAGGTGGACCTGCTGGCGCAGGATCTCCTCGGTGAACGTGCCCGGGCTGCTGCTGCGCAGCACGGTCGGAGCGCCCGCGCCGAACGCGTCGTCGACGAGGAACTGGCCCGCGACCGAGGCGGCGGCCGCGCGGGGCAGCACCGTCATGCCGCCGAGTCCCGGCTTGGCGCCCTGCCCCACCTTCAGCTCGAACGCGAGCCGCCCGGTGTTGAGCAGCTCGGTCGCCACCGGGTCGCTGTAGACGAGATTCCACACCTCGGCGTCGGCGTCCTCGGTGCTCTGCTGCACCACCACCCCGCCGAGGCCGTCGGGGACGGCGGCGGCGTAGGCGCGGATGCGGCTGAGGAGGCCGGCGTCGCGGTACCCGTGCATGGGCACCACGTTCTCGCCGATCACCATCGGGATGCCGAGCCGGCCGGCCTGCTCGCTCACCGCCCGCCCCAGGTCGCCGGCCCCCGCCACCTGGGTCGAGCCGAACGCGCAGACGAACAGCGGCAGCGGCGAGGCGAACCCGCCCACCGCCGCGGTCATATCGACGTCGCCGTACAGGGGCTCGCGCCCGAGCTCGTAGAGCTTCTCCAGGCGCAGCGGCACGAACACCGGCGGTACGACCCGCGCCCGGTCCAGCTCGTCGCCGCCCCCGGCCGCCGGCTCGGCACCGTAGAGGCGCCTGCCGTAGCCGTCAAGGGCCGGAAACACCGAAGCGGTACCGTCGCGGGCCCGCCGGCGGATCGAGTCCTCCGGCAGGCCGTCAGCGGACAGTGCGCTCATGGCGCCAGGACCCCGGGCAGCTTCGGGTACGCCGTGGCCTGCCACACCGTCTCCAGCCCGCCCAGGTAGCGGGTCACCCGCTCGATGCCCAGCCCGAAACCGGCGCTGGCCGGCAGCCCGCCGTCGCGGGCGAGCTCCAGGTACCACGCGTACTTCGACGGGTTCTCCCCCGACTCGCGCATCCGCTCGATGAGCCGCCGGTACTCGTGCGTGCGCTCCCCGCCGCTGGCCAGCTCCCCGAAGCCGTCGGCCGCGATGAGGTCGAAGTTGCGCAGCACGCCGGGCTCGGTGCGCGACTCGCCGTCGGTGAAGCCGCGCGAGCCCTTCGGGTAGTCGGTGATGAAGAAGGGCCGGTCGGTCTGCTCGGAGATGAGCTTCTCGCCCTGCCAGTCGATCTCGGCGTCGGCGCTCTGGCCGTGCAGCAGCCCCTGCAGCCGCCGCACCGCCTCGGTGTGGGTCATCCGCTCGAAGTCGTCGCGCAGCAGCGCCGCGAAGGCGCCGGGGTCGCGGCCGAGCGCGGCGAGCTCGCCGGTGCACTCGCGCAGCACGTGGGCGACGATGTGGCGCATCAGGCCCTGCAGCAGCGCCAGCACGTCGTCGCGGGTCGCGTCGCGCATCTCGACGTCGAGCTGGTGGAACTCGACCAGGTGCCGGCCGGTCGTCGCGGTCTCCAGCGGCTCCAGCCGCACGTTCGGCGCCAGGTAGAAGATGCGGTCGAAGGCGAGCAGCGACGCCTGCTTGTAGAGGATCACGCTGGTCATCAGCTTGTAGCGGTGGCCGTAGAAGTCGACGTCGAGCTGCTTCGCGCCGCGCACGCCGGGGTCGGTCACCGGGCCGAGCATGGGCGGCAGCAGCTCCACGAAGCCGTTGGCGGCCAGGAACTCGCGGCTGGCGATGGCGATCGCGTTCTGCAGGCGCAGCGCCGCGTGGGTCACCGGCGAGAGCAGGTGCTCCCGCGTGCCGGGCGGCAGGGGCGCTTTCATCACGGGGGCGACGGTCATGTGAGGCTCCTCGGTGAGTGTTCGAGAGTTGCTGCTCCATCGAATGCGCCGTCGAACTTGCGCTCGACGAAGCGCAGCGCGTCCAGCAGGCCGGCGGCGGTCATGCGCGCCGCGGCGGGCAGCTCGACCAGGCCGCCGAGCGGCAGCGCGCCGATGCGCTCCCACTCCAGCCGCCCGGCGGGGTCCAGGTAGCCGCGCGCCCGCCCGGCGTTGTCCGGGTGCAGGCAGAACGGCACGTCGAGGTACCCGCTGGCGAACGCGGCGACCAGCGCGCGGCCCACGTCGGCGTCCAGCGTCAGCACGTTGTCAACCAGGGCCTTGGCCTGCCGGTAGATGCCGGTGTCGGCGACCGGGGCACGCCGCGCGACGCCGCGGGCCGCGCGAGCCGCGAGCTCCAGCGCGGCGACGTTCTCCCCGACGGTCGGGATGCGGTGCGCCTCGGCCGTGGTCTTGACGATCAGGCGGGCCGCGCCGCTGCGCGCCGCGATGCGGGCCGACTCGGCCAGCAGCCGCCGGGCGCCGGCGGGGGTGCGCGGATAGACGCCCATGTAGGTGTACACCACGATGTGCGTGCGGGCGTCGGGCACGTGCCGGCGGACCAGCTCCCCCAGCGCGGTCACCGCCTCCTCGTCCTGCCCGGCGTGGGTCTGCTGCGCGTAGCTGAACGAGATGCACCGGATGCCGTGCTGGCGGAAGAACAGGCCCTCCAGCACGCTCAGCGCCACCAGCATCGCCGGCGGGCAGAGCTGGCCCATCATGCAGCCGCCGAACGTCTCCAGGTGCGGCTCGACCTCGCCGGTGCGGGCGGCGGCGAGCATCTCGCAGCAGTGCCGCCAGTGATCGACGGCGACGGCGAGGGGCATGCGGCTGTACGGCAGGCAGTACGACACCGGCCCGCCCTCCGTGGCGTGCAGCCCGCAGTCCAGCAGGGTCCGCACGATCCGGCGCGGGTCGGCGGAGCCGTGGCGCACCTGGACCGGGAAGCGCGGGCTCATGACGCCGTCGAGCATCGCCGCGGTCACCGCCGCGCCCCGGTCCACCAGCGGGTAGCCGTTGAGGTCGGCCCCGGCGGCCAGGGCCCGCCGGACCGCCTCGTGGTCGCCGAGGCGGGTGTAGCTGTCCAGCGTGATGGTGCCGACGGTGGTGGCCGCGGCGTCGCGGGTGGCGAGCAGCCCCTGACGCATGAGGGCCGGGTCGGCGAAGCCCATCCGCGGCTGCACGACGAGCTCGCCGGCGGCCCGGCGGGCGGCGACGACCTCGCCGAACGAGGCGGCCGCCCGCACGACCGCGGTCGTCACGGCGCCCCGATCGCCGCGCCCGCGCGGGCCGGCAGGGCCCGCACGAACGACCGGAACGAGGTCAGGCCGGCGCCGTCGTCGAAGACCGCGTCGAACCCGGCGGCCAGCAGGGCGGCGGCGGTGCTGCCCGCACCGCCGCCCACCACGTCGAGCTTGCCGCCGATCACCACCGGCGTGGCGACCAGCTCGGGCCGGTCGCGCAGCGCCTCGATCAGCCGCAGCCCCTCCTGCCCGCCGTGCCCGTTGACGCTGCTGACGACGAGCAGGTCGGGGCGGCGCAGCCGGCACTCGCGCAGGATCGTCTCGTCCGGCGTGCACGCGCCCAGGTTCGTCACCCGGCACCCCAGCTCCTCCAGCAGCAGCTGGAGGTACACCAGGTTCCACGTGTGCGCGTCGGACGACACGGTCGTGACGATCACCTCGAGGCGCCGCCCGGCGTCGACGACAAGCTCGGCATTCACTGGGCCGCGACCGCCATCCGGGCCGGCGAGACCGTGTCGATGCGGATGAGCGCCGCGGCCGCCTCGGCCAGGCGCAGCGCCTCGGCCGGGTCGCCCGCGGTCACCATGACGTCGCCGACGCGGTCCCAGGAGCTGCGCAGCCCCCCGAACGTGTCGCCGGCGGCGACGGACACGTCGCAGGCGAAGACGCCGGGCGCGCCGGCCGCCTCCTCGACGCCCTGGACGCGGTCCACGACGCCCGCCTCGATCGACAGGAACCACACCGCGGCGCCGCCCTCGGCCCGCGCCGGCAGCGGCACCGTCGGCGCCTCGCCCCGCATCACCGCGAAGTAGGCGCGGTTGAGCTCCACCGGGTAGGCCCGCTGGATCAGCTCGATGATGCCGTCGCCGGCGAAGCGGCCCGCGCACTCGACGAGGAACGGCACGCCGTCCTCGACGATCCACTCGCAGTGCACGATGCCGTCGCGGAACCCGGCCGCCCGGATCACCCGGCCGGTCTCCCCGACCAGCCTGGCGGCCAGCCCCGACGGGATGTCGGCCGGCACGACGTGCGCGAGCTCCACCGGCCGGGGCCCGGGGAAGAGCCGCTTGCCGGTGACGTTGGCGAACAGCGCGCCGCCGTCCTGCACCAGCATCTCCACGCTGAACTCCGGGCCCTCGACGCACCGCTCGACGAGCATCCGCAGCTCCATCGGCCGGTCCGGCACGAAGATCCCCTCGTCCTGCTCGGTGCACTCGGCCCAGGCCCGCTCGACCTCGGCCGGGTGGTGCAGCACCTGCGTGCCGACCGCGGCCTGCCGGTTGGCGGGCTTGAGCACGACCGGGCCAGGGTGGCGGGTCATGAAGGCCAGCACGTCGTCCGGGCCGTGCGCGGTGGCCGACTCCGGGTTGGCGATCCCGGCGGCCCCGGCGACCTGGCGCAGCAGCGCCTTGTCCCGCAGGATCTGCGCGGCGCCGTAGCCGGAGCCGGGCAGCCCGTAGCGCTCGGCGAGGCGGGCCGCGAACGGGGTCGCGTACTCCACCAGCGGCACGATCGCCGCCGGCTCGAGGCCGCGGTGGGCGTTGTAGAACTCGTCGGCCTTGCCGGCGAGGTGGAACTCCCACTCGATGAGCTCGCGCACCAGCGGCGAGCCGGCGATCTTGTCGCGCACCTGGCGCTTGCGCACGACGTCGGGCTCCTCGACGAAGATGACCGACCCGGGCGGCTGGAGCTGCGCCAGCGACGGCAGTGCCGCGCCGACGAAGCCGACGAGGACCAGCGGTCTCACGACGCCTCCTCCTGCACGTAGTACCAGTTCTCGGGGTTGATCAGCCCGTACGGGTTGACCGGGGTGAAGCCGCGCAGGTTCGCCGCGACCTCGAACAGCCGCCGCGGGAAGTTCGGCGTGAGCAGCACCGGGGCCTGCTCGGCGATGTACTCCTGGTAGGCGTGCAGCTCGGCCAGGTCGTCGCTGAGCACGGTGCGCTCGATGAGCTCGTCGGCCCGCGCGTCCTGATAGTTGCTGAAGTTGCAGCTCGCCCCGCTCTGGAACAGGTTCTCGCCGGTCGGGTAGTTGTAGACCCAGCCGCCGTTCCAGCACGACAGCTCCCACGTGCGCGGGTACTGCTCGGTCGGCCCGCCGGGACCGTCCTCGGCGACGAGGACGGAGGCGAAGACCTCCTGCGGGCGCAGCTCGATGCCCGCCTTCTCCGCGTCGGCGACGAACTGGCCCATGAGCCTGGTGAGCGCGGGCCGGCCCTCGATGTACCGAAGCGAAAGGCTCATCTTCGTGCCGGCCCGAATGCCCTCGCCCGCCTCGCCAAGCCCGGTGCCGGGCCGCACGCAGACCGCGGGCGAGACGCTGACGTCCCAGCCGTTGTCGGCGAGCAGCTGCCGCGCCCGTTCGGGGTCGAACGGCCAGCGGCCGGCGCCGCCGGACAGGCTCGGCGCGAGCAGCTCGCTCTTCGGCAGCACCGGCACCGGACCGGTCTGCGCCCAGCCGTAGCCCTGGTAGATCTCGCGGGAGCCGTACTCCTGGTCCATGCAGCTCTGCAGGGCCTGTCGGACGTAGGGCTGGCGGATCAGGTGCCCGCCGATGCCGGCGTTGAGGAAGTTCAGGGCCATGAAGTGGATCGTGTACAGCACCTGCGGGACCAGCTCGTAATGCGGCGCGAGCGGGTTGGGCCCGCCGACCGTCGGGTCGCCCGACGGCTGCCGGCCCAGGCCCATCGGCAGGAAGCCGACCTGGATCGCGCCCGGGCCTTCCGGGCCCTGGCGCAGCAGCTCGTACTCCTGCTCGTCCGTGATGATCGGGACCTGGCGGAACTCGTCGAGCTGCGCCGGGTTGGGGCCGCTGTAGTGCTCGTTGGGCACGAACGTGACGGCGCCCTCCGCGGTGAACTCCCGCAGCCGCCACGGGCCGTTGACGACGCTCCAGATCGGACTGTCGGGCCACGCCATGCGGTGGCGGTTGTCCTCGGCCGTCGGGTCGCCGTTCTGCTCCATCAGGTACTCGAAGACGGCCTCGGCCTGCTCCGGGTCGTGCGTGGCGTCGGCCGGCCCGTCGGCGGTGCGGTCCCACGCCTTCGGCATCGGGTTGATCATCGTGAGCTGGTTGAGCAGGACCCAGTTGCGCGAGTACGCCCGGTCGAAGGTGAAGCTGACGGCGTCCTCGGCGACCTTGGCGAAGGACACCAGGTTGTCGGGGAAGTACCCCTTGACGTAGGCGCCGAAGCGCGGGCCCTTGCGCTGCAGCATGTGCATCCAGAACATCACGTTGTCGGCGCACACCGTCTCGCCGTTGGACCACTTCCACGGCTTGATGCGCACGGTGCAGGTGCGCCCGTCGGCGTCCCAGACCGGCTCCTCGCCGAGGCTCAGGTCCCAGTCGATGCCGGTACCGCCGTCGCGGCCCAGCCAGTACAGCGGCCGGTACATGAGCATCTGGAACTCGTACAGGCTGCGCATGCCGTAGCGCTCGGGCGGGGTGAACGGGAAGATGACGGCCGGCGGGAAGCCGGGCAGGCACGCCCAGGTGGCCACGCCGCCCCGCTGCTTGACGAGCTGCTGCATGTTCTCGCCCTCCCTTACGCGGCGGTGGCTTCAAGGACCTCGGGCGCCCGCTGCAGCCGCGCCAGCGGCCGGGCGAGGCTCAGGTACGTGCCCACCGCGATGCCGACGACGAGCACGACCAGGCCCCAGAACGCCCACGGCACCCCGTAGCGGTCGGCGACCGAGGACAGCCCGACGGTCGCGGCGATGCCCAGCGCCAGCCCGAACGCCTGCGCGCCGCCGAAGACGCGGCCCACGCGGTCCTCGGGGCTCGCCCGCATGAGCAGCGTGCGCGCGGCGATGCGGCCGTTGGCGAAGCAGAACGCGGCGACCGGGATGACGGCCATCAGCACGGCGTAGTGCGTCGGCTCGAAGGCGACCATCGTCATGCAGCCGACGGTGCCGAGCACCGCCAGGCGCAGGCCGCTGATGTGCTGCGAGATCCAGCCGTAGCAGGCCGCGCCCGCGATGAACCCGGCGCCGGCCAGCGCGTCGACGACGCCGATCATCCAGGCGCCCTGGTGGAACGTCTCCAGGATCAGCGCCGTCAGGATCGTGTTGCTCACCATGAGGTTGGCGTTGCCGCTGGTGAACAGCAGCGCCAGCCGCTTGATCGGCGGCCGCTCGCCGGACTCGCGACGCGCCGGCGCGGCGGACTCGGCGGCCGTTTCGGGCTCCGGATTCGGTACCGCAGCGGGCTTCGGCCCGCACAGCCAGGTCAGCAGCCCCGAGGCGATGAAGGTGGCCGAGTTGAACACGAACAGCGGCGTCGGCCCGAACCACACCACCAGGAACCCGGCGGTCGAGGAGGCCAGCAGCATGCCGGTGTTGGTGGCGACCTCGAAGTGGCTGTTGAACCTGCCCAGCCGCGCATCCAGGACGCGCTCCTTGACGAAGGCGTTGCTCGCCGGCATGAACAGCGCGGCCGAGACGGCCAGCAGCAGGTTGGCCAGGTACGAGCCGAGGCTCGTCGGCCCGCCGAACCACAGCCAGAGCGGCAGCGCGAACGCGGTCACGGCGCTGACGAGGTCGGCGACGACCGACAGCCGGCGCCGGTCGACCCGGTCGACGAGCTTGCCGAACAGGAACGCGAGCGCGACCTGCGGGATCGACACGGCGATGAACAGCCAGCCGACGGACAGCGTGGTGTTCTCCGCGCGGAACACGAGGATGGCCGCGGCGGTGATCTGGAAGGCGTTGCCGGCGGTGGTGAGGAAGCCGGCGGGGATCAGCAGCCGCTCGGCGCGCCGGGAGCGCCGCTCGGCGCCGGGGTCCGACGCCGTGGCGGGGTCGAGGGTGGCGTGCGTGGTCACGTCGTGCTCCAGGAGTCGAGAGGCGGCACGGCGAAGGCCGTGGTCTGCTGATCGGTGAACGCGTCGGCGGTCATCCGCGGCGCGAACCCGCCGGCCGTGCCCGCCCGCGCGGCGAGGTCGACGAGGATCGGCGACATGCAGCCGACGAGCGCGCGCAGCTCGAGGAAGAGCTCGCCGAGCGGCGCGTCGAGCGCGACGTCCTCGGCCTCGGCCAGCCGCGCGGCGGTGGCCCGCAGGCGCTCGACGTGCTGGACGATCAGGTCCGCGGCCCGGGTCAGGCTGAAGCTGTCCAGCTCGAAGCACTGCCCGAAGCGCTCGCACATGATGGCCGCGCGGGCGCGGGCGTCGGCGGAGACGGGCAGCGGCCGGGTGTCGCCGCCGACCTCGGCGGTGAGCTTCGCCAACGTCGCGGCGAGCTCGTTCCACGGGTTGACGAGCCGCTCCATGGCGATCTTGTCCAGCACGGCGCGGCTGAAGTTGGTGCGGGCGTGCTCGGGCGCGGACAGGTTGAGGTAGAAGCGGGCGATATCGCGGGGCACCTCGGCGACGAGGTCGCGCGCCCACACCACGTGGCCCTTGCTGGTCGAGAACTTCTCGTTGTCCAGCTCGTAGAACTCGTTCGTGAGGATCGTGCTGGGCAGCACGTAACGGCCCTCGTGGGCCATCAGCTCGGCGACGTGCACCAGGGCCCAGATGAACAGGTTGTCGAAGCCGACGAAGAAGACCAGCTCGGCGTCGTGCTCGGCGCGCCACGGGTCGTCGCCGGTCGGCGTGTCGATGCCCATCTCGCGCTGGGCGAAGGCGCTGCAGTACATCGAGGCCGGCATGCCCTCGGTCCAGGCGTTGATGGTCTGCCCCGGCGTCTCCGGGAACGGCGCCGGCATGCCCCAGTCGACCGGGTAGGTGATCGGGTAGTCGGGCAGCGGCTTGGCCAGCAGCTCGCGCATCAGCGTGACCAGGTGCGGCCGCCACGTCGAGGCCTTCTCGGCGTGGAAGGCGGTGAGCCGCTCGCGGTACTCCTCCAACGGGAACACCAGGATCTCGGCCTCGCGGTAGGTCACCGGGTCGGACGGGTCGAGGATCGACCAGGGGTTGATCAGCCCGTCGAAGTCGATCCAGTGCCCGCAGGTCTCGCAGATGCCGCCGCGGCTGTCGGCCAGGCAGGTCGGGCAGTCGCCGCCGACGAGCCCCTCGACGAGGAACCGGCCGGTGGCCTCGCTGTAGGGCAGCCGGACCGTGCGCAGCTTGAACTTGCCGCCCGCGTGCAGGCGGTTGACGTAGTCGTAGACGGTGGCGCGGTAGCCGTCGTCGGTCGGCGCGAAGCCGTCCACGGCGACGCCCATCGCCTCGAACGTGCCCTTGATGAGGCCCCAGCAGCGGGTGGTGAGCTCCTCGGGCGTCGTGCCGAGGCGCTTGGCGGTGGTGACGCAGTACGTCTGGCTGTCATCGCCGCCGGAGGCATAGACGACGTCGCGGCCGACCGCCCGCAGGTAGCGGGCGTGCACGTCCGCGGCGACGTAGGGGCCGGCGACGTGGCCGACGTGCAGGTCGCCGTTGGTGGTCGGCGGCCCGCCGATGATGATCTCGCGGCGCACGGCGGTCACGCCTGCTGCTCGTGGCGGCCGACGAAGCGCTCGGACATCTCGGCGTCCCACCACACGCAGTACATCTCGAACTGCGCCGAGCTCTCGTTGAGCACGCGGTGCGCGGTGTGCGGCGGGAAGTGCACGATGTCGCCGGCGCGGAACTCGCGCCGCTCGCCCTGCGAGTCCAGCACGGCCTCGCCGGAGACGGCGATGAAGATCTCGTACTCGTGGTGGGCGTGCATGCCGGTGGCGCCGCCGGGCTCCACCACGCACCAGGACCCCTCGAACGGGGCGTTCAGCGCCGGCCACGGCACCAGCCGCTGGGCGTCCGCGCCGTTCTCGCGCTTCATCGTGTCGCGCTGCAACTGCCGAATCTCCATGATGGACGGTCCTCTCAGGATGGTGGGGTACTACGCGGCGGCGAGGGGCGCCTGCACCTCGGTGAGGTGGGCGGCGCGGTGGGTGAGGATGTCCTGCAGGATGTCGTTGGCCCGCGGCGCGAGGACGCTCAGCAGCGAGTCGGCGATGCCGTGTGTGGCCTCGTTGACGCCCTGCAGGTAGCAGGCGGCGGTGGCGGGCCGGTCCAGGACCAGCCGGTAGTCGCGGGTCACGGCGACCTCGTCGACGCCGACCGCGTCGGCGATGCGGCGCACCATCCGCGGCATCTGCGGCGCGAAGCCGGTGCCCAGCAGCACCAGGTCGGTGCGCAGCTCCTGCACGGTGCCGCTGCGCCAGTCGGTGAGCTCCAGGACGATCTCGTCGCCCTCGTCGCGGGCCGCGGTCAGGTCGTGCATGGTGATCATCCGCAGCCGGGAGCGGCCGGAGAGCCGGTCCAGGTACACCTGCCGATAGAGCGAGTCCATCGTGCCGGGCGCGAGGCCGGCGTAGTTGGTGTGGTGCATCTGGGCGAGGATCCGCGCGCGGGCCTCGGGCATCGCGGCGTGGAACTCGTCGACGAACGAGGGGAAGAACAGCTCGTTGGTGAACTTGCTCGTCTCGTAGGTGTTCAGGCCGATCGAGCGCATCACCAGCGTGGGCCGGCACTCGGGCAGCTCCGACTGCACCGACGTGAACAGCTCCCCCGCGCTCTGCCCGGCCCCGATCACGGTGACCCGGTAGGGCAGGTCCTTGCGCAGCTCCGCGATGCGCTGCAGGTACTGCGTGCTGTGGATGACCCGCTCCTGCGCGACGCCGAGCAGCGGCTCGGGGATGCGCGGGTCGCGGCCGGCCCCGACGACGAGGTAGCGGCTGCGGATCGTGTCGCCGTCGGCGGTGCGCGTCGCCCAGCCGGTCAGCACGCCGTCGCGCAGGACCGGATCGATCGCGACGCACTCCTTGCCCCGGGCGACGCCGACCAGCTTCAGCTGCTCCGCCGTCCACCGCAGGTAGGCGGCGAGCTCCAGGCGGTACGGCACGAAGCTGCCCATGTTGACGAAGTCGTTGAGCCGCCCGGTGGCGTGCAGGTAGTTGAGGAACGAGAAGCGGCTTCGCGGGTTGCGCAGCGTCACCAGGTCCTTGAGGAAAGAGACCTGGGACAGCGCCTCGGGCAGCAGCATGCCGCGCTGCCACGACACCTCCTCGTCGCGCTCGATGACCAGCGATTTGCGCGCCAGGCCCGGTGCCATCTCCTCGAGGGCCACCGCGAGCGCGAGGTTCGAGGGACCGGCGCCGATGGCCAGGATCTCGACGTCTTGGTCGGACATACGGTTCTCCTTTGCGGGGATTCCCCTTCGCGGGGGTCAGCCACCGCTCGCCGTCAGGGTGAGCGCGCGGGCGGTGAGCCGGGTCTGCGCCTCTGCGGCGTCGAGCACGGCCGCGCACTCCTGCGGGTCGCGGCCGGCGCCGATGACGTAGGCGTAGCGGGAGATGAACTCGGCCGGCGGCAGCAGCATCCGGTCGCCGGGGCCGACGAGGGCGGCCGCGGCCAGCACGCCGCGCTCGGCACGCACCTCGGGCAGCGTCACCGACTCGACGACGCAGTCCTCGGGCGGGTACGCGAAGCGCACGCCGACGCAGCGGCGCTCGGCCGCCGGCCGGATCCACGGCTCCACGCCGAGTGCCACGTCGACCGCGACCGCGCCCGGCTCGATGCCGGTGGCGAAGCGGCCGAGCAGCGGGATCAGGTCCCCGCCGAGCCGGCCGTTGATCTCCACGATGACCGGGCCGCGCGCGGTCAGCTTCACCTCGGTGTGCGTGATGCCGTAGCGGAAGTCGATCGCGGTGTGCGCGGCTGCGAGCGTGCCGAGCACCTCCGGGTCCGCCAGCAGCCCGTCGGCGCCGTCGACGAGGTGGCCGATCTCCTCGAAGTACGGGTACAGCCCGACGGTCTTGTGCGCGACGAACAGGGCGCGGTACCGCCCGTCGACGACGGCGCCGTCGATGCTGACCTCCGGCCCGTCGAGGTACTCCTCGACCAGCGCGCCGCCCTGGTAGGCCGCGGCGCCGATCAGGCTGGCCTCCTCGGCCGCGTGGAACGCCTCGCGCACCGCCGCCGCGTCGCCGGCCCGCACCACGCCGATGCTGGCGCCCAGCCCGCGCGGCTTGACCACGACGGGGTAGCCGATGCGCTCCGCGGCGGCAATGGCGTGCGCCTCGTCGCGGACGAACTCGAACCTCGGCTGGTCCACGCCGGCGGCCGTGAGGACCTCGCGGCTGCGGTACTTGTCGCGGCACCCCTCGATCGCGTCGATGCCCGGCCCGGGCAGGCCGAGCTCGTGCGCGACGTGCGCCGCGGTGACGATCAGCGCCTCGTCCCACGACAGCACGCCGAGCACCGGCCGGCTCGCGGCCAGCGCCCGCGCCGCCTCGAGCACCGCGGCGCGGTCGAACAGGTCCACGACGGTGCCGCCGCGCACGTGCCCGCGCTGCCAGGTCAGGTCCGCGGAGTTGAACATCCACAGTGGATGCCGGCCCGCTGCCGACGCCAGCAGGTACTCCCGGTACGGCTGCATGCCGCACCCGATCACGAGGACGACGCCCTCTGCCGAACTCATGGCATATCCATCCCTTCCCCGGCGCGCGGCGTACTTCGTCGCGGGGCAACTACAACCCGGGGATGGATTGACCGGAACCTTGGTCAGGGCAGAACAATCAACGCGCAAAGAAGCGGACAATCGCCGATTTTGCTTTCGTTGACCGCCGTCGCAGCCCCCTCGTTTACTGAGGCTCTCCTCGATGAATGGGATTGGAAACTCATGAGCGTCGACGTCAACGAGCGGGCCGCCGCGGCGCCGCCAACCTACGCCGAGATCGTGCTCGACGACGAGGTCCGCGACGCCATCGGCGCCGCGCTGCTGCAGCTGCCCGACCCGGTCGAGGACATCGACCGCTCGCTGGCGCGGCTGCGGGTCGTCTTCGCGGGCCTGCCGATCGAGCAGCTGCAGGCGGTGCTCGACTTCGGCCGCCACGTCGACACGCCGGGCGTGGCGATGGTGCGCAACCTGCCGGTCGACCCGGACCTGCCGCCCACCCCGGTCGACGGCCGCCCGAGCGCCGAGAAGAAGACCTTCGTGGCCGAGGGCGCGCTGCTGGGCCTGTCCCAGCTGCTCGGCGAGCCGGTCGGCTTCACCACCGAGAAGAGCGGCGGGCTGATCCACGACGTCGTGCCCGTCTCCGCCGGCGCGATGACGCAGACCAACCAGAGCTCAACCGTCTTCCTCAACTTCCACAACGACATCGTCCACGACGAGATCGGCCGCTACGACGTGTCGAACCCGGACTTCCTGGTGCTGCACTGCCTGCGCCAGGACACGGCGAAGGAGGCGGTCACCTACTACGCCGACGCCCGCGACATCTCCCGCGCCCTCGACCCAGCGGTGCTCGAGACGCTGCGCGCGCCGCTGTTCCGCCTCAACGCACCCGGCAGCTACGTGCGCGACGTCGCCGGCGGCGCCGAGGTGCTCGCCGAGCCGACCCCGATCATCTCCGGCCCGCACGCCTGCCCCGAGATCGCCGTGTCGGCCAACGGCGTGCACGGCCTGACCGGCGAGGCCGAGCGCGCCCTGACCGAGCTGCAGCGCGTCTGCCGCGAGGTCGCGCACCGGGCCACGCTGGAGCCCGGCACCGCGCTGCTCATCAACAACCGCAAGGGCCTGCACGCGCGCTCGCAGTTCGCCGCGCACCACGACGGCCGGGACCGCTGGCTGCAGCGCACCTACCTGCGCCGCAGCCTGTGGACGATCCGCTACCGGGCCCTGCCCGACGGCCGCCGGGTGCACTAGATGACACCCACGGTCCTGGTGGTCGGGCTCGGCGGCACGATCACGATGACGCCCGGCGCCGGCGGCGGCGTGACGCCCGCGCTGTCCCCCGCCGACCTGCTGGCCGGCGTGCCGGGCCTGGCCGACCTGCCGGTGACGCTGGAGACGACCGACTTCCGGCGCCTCGCCAGCGGCTCGCTCGGCATCGACGACATCACGGCGCTCGCCGGGCTGCTGCGCTCCCGGCTCGGCGAGCACCACGCCGGCGCCGTCGTCGTGCAGGGCACCGACACGATCGAGGAGACGGCGTACCTGCTGGACCTCTACCACGCCGGCCCGCAGCCGGTCGTCGTCACCGGCGCGATGCGCCACCCGGGCCAGGCCGGCGCCGACGGTCCCGGAAACCTCCTCGCCGCCGTGCGCACCGCGGCGAGCGAGGCGGCCCGCAACCTGGGCTGCCTGGTCGTCCTGGCCGACGAGATCCACGCCGCCCGGCGCGTGCGCAAGACGCACACGACCGCCGGCTCCACCTTCCAGTCCCCGGACGGCGGCCCGCTCGGCTACGTCGTGGAGGGCCGCCCTCGCCTGCTGAACCGCCTGCCCCGCCGCCCCGCGCTCGACCCGCCCGCCGCGACCCGCCCGCCACGGGTCCCCCTCCTGACGATGTCCCTGGGCGACGACGGCGTGCTCCTGGACGACCTGGGCGGCCGCGTCGACGGCGCCGTCATCGCCGGCTTCGGCGGCGGCCACGTGCCGCAGTCGCTGGTCGAGAAGGTCCAGAAGCTCGCCGAGCAGGTCCCGGTGGTCCTGGCCAGCCGGGCGGGCTCCGGCCCGGTCCTGACCGAGACCTACGGCTACCCCGGCTCGGAGCGCGACCTGCTCGCGCGCGGCCTGGTCCCGGCCGGCTTCCTGGACCCCTTCAAGGCCCGCCTGCTGCTGTGCGCCCTGCTGTCGTCGGGCGCAACCCCCCGCGCGATCGAGTCCGCCTTCGCCGCCAGTTAGCCGAAGGGGCCCTGGGCGATGACCTCGGGGTCGTGGCTGGGGATGACGTGGCAGTCGAGTGCCTCCATGCGGCGGAACGTGCGCTCGTACGCGGCCAGGTCGAAGTAGACCGCGTTCGGGATGCGCTCGCGCCAGTGGTGGTACGTCGGGACGGTGTCGCCCGCGATCAGCGCCGGGCCGCGCGCGGTGTCCACGACCACGCCCTGCGAGCCGGGGGTGTGGCCGGGCAGCAGCACCGCGCGCACGCCCGCGGCGATCGCGGCGTCGCCGTCCACCCGGGCGAGCCGCTCGATCTGGGCCAGCCACGGCGGTGCGCCCAGCCCGAGCAGGTCGTAGAACAGCAGGTCGTCGCCGCTCTCGGCCGGTGCCACCGCGTAGCGCAGCTCCTCGCGCTGCACGACGAACTCGGCGTTGGGGAACAGGCCGTTGTTGCCGCAGTGGTCCCAGTGCAGGTGCGTGAGCACGACCTGGCGCACGTCGGACGGGTCGACGCCCGCGGCGGCCAGCGCCGCGGCGGGCTCCTGCGAAGGCGGGCGCACCAGCACGCCGTGGCGGCGGTGCAGCACGGTCGCCGCGTCGTAGGTCGCGGTGTCCACCACGATCGGGTGCGGGCCGCCGGTGATGACGTACATGAGAAACGTCAGGTCCGTGCACGTGCCCGGGATCGGCTCGTCCGGCATCGCCCCGACCAGCAGCGGCGTGATGGTCAAACCCACGACGAGCATCCTAAACCGGAACGGGGTCGACGTTCGGCGATGGACGGGCGCCCGGAAGGCGGGTGAGGCGACGGTCGCGGACTGTCATAGTGGGGTATCCCGTCGATTGGAGAGTCATGCCGCGACCGTTCGGCGACGTGCTGGTCGTGCTGCCGGGGATCATGGGCAGCACCCTGCTGGACCGGCACGGGCACGAGGTCTGGGGTCAGGAGGCCGCGCTGCTGCACGGCGTCGCGCTGGGCGGCATCGGCAAGCTGCGGCTCGAGGACGGGATCGGCGACGAGCACCCGGGCGACGGTGTGACGCCGGGCAAGCTCATGCCGGGCGTGTTCGCGGCCCTCGGCGCCTGGTCGACCTCGCTGGGGTACGGGCGGCTGCTCGAGCACCTGCGGCGCCGCTACGAGCTGACCGAGCTCGACCCGGCCCACCCGGAGCGCCCGGCGAACTTCGTGCCGTTCGCCTACGACTGGCGGCTGTCCAACCGGTACAACGGCCGCCGGCTGTGCCGGGAGATCGAGCCGGTGCTGGCCCGCTGGCGCGAGGCGACCGGCAACCCCGCGGCCCGCCTCGTCTTCGTGTGCCACTCGATGGGCGGCCTCGTCGCCCGCTGGTACGTCGACCGCGAGGGCGGCCACGCCGACACCCGCGCGGTGATCACGATCGGCACGCCGCACCGCGGCTCGGTGATGGCCGTGGACCGGCTCGCCAACGGCGTGCGCTGGAAGGCCGGCCCGATCGGCCTCGACCTCACGGGCCTGGCCCGCAGCCTGCCGTCGCTGCACCAGCTCCTGCCCGCGTACGCCTGCGTCGACGACGGCAAGGCCATGCACACGCTGACGGAGTGGGCGGCCCTGCCGGCCGGCCTGGACGGCCCCGCGGCGCACGCGCGCGCCTTCTACGACGAGCTGGGCCCGCCGGCCGGCAGCGGCCTCGTCCGCCCGATCGTCGGCACCGACAACCCGACCATGGCGAGCGTCCGCTTCAACGGCGGCGGCGCGGAGCTGCTGCGCACGATGCGCCTGCCGGACGGCACCACGGACGAGCGGGCCGGCGACGGCACCGTGCCGCGGTTCGCCGCCTACCCGGCCGGCTTCACCGACCAGGACCCGCGCCTGCACTTCGTCCGCCAGACACACGGCGGCCTGCCCGGCCACGAGGCCACCTTGGAGCAGCTCACCGGCGTCCTGGACGGCTCGCCGATCGAGTTCCGGTCGCTGGCGGCACGCTTCGGCATCGACGTCGACGAGGTCGCCGCCGCCGGCGAGCCGCTGGTCGTGCGGGCCGAGTCCGAGGACGAGCGCGCGGTGCTGCAGGCCACGATCGCACCCGCGGACGGCGCCGGCGCGGGGCGGCAGGCAGGCCGCTCGGTGCTGACCAACCTGGGCGGCGGGCGGTACGAGACCAGCTTCACCGATCTGCCCCCGGGCGGCTACGAGGTGCGGGTCGGGCGCGCCTACGGCCCGAGCCCGCTGATCGACGCCGTGGTCGCCGCGACGGTGGTGGCCGATCCCGAGGGGGGCGCGCAGTGACGGCCGAGGCCGCCGCCGAGTCGGTGCGCCGCCTGGCCGACCTGGCCGAGCGCGCCGCGATGGACGCGACGCAGGAGCAGCTCAACGGCATCGCCGAGGAGCTGGGCGCCCGACCGGCCCGGATCATCTTCGTCGGCCGGTTCAAGAACGGGAAGTCGACGCTGCTCAACGCCCTGCTCGCGGACGCCACCCACCCGGTCGGCGCGTCCGGTCCGATGGTCGTCGACACGCTGCCGGCGACGGCGGTGATCACCGGGGTGCGCTACGCCGAGACCCCGTACGTGCGCGAGTGGAGCCTCGCCGGTGAGGTCGTCGATCGCGACTTCGAGCACTTCGCAGAGGCGGCGGCGCTCGCGATCGACGAGGCCGACAGCCGGCTCAAGTTCGGCGGGGTCCGCGAGTTCGAGGTCGGCTACCCGGCCCGCATCGCCCAGCGCGGTGCCGTGCTCTACGACTCGCCCGGCCTCGACGAGTCGACCGCCCGCACGCTCATCACGCACGAATACGCGCGGCAGTGCGACGCGGTGGTGATGGTGTACCGCAACGACGCACCCATGGGTGCCGTCGAGATGGCCGTCGCCGACGAGCTGGCCGAGGCCGGCGTGCGCGTGTTCACCGTCATCAACCTCTTCGCCGGCCACCTCGACGATCGGTTCGAGGAGTTCGCCTGGAACCGCCTCGTGCGCGATCGCGGCGGGGCGGGCGCGCAGTGGTGCGGGCAGAACCTCGCCGCGCACGGCGTGTACCTCGTCGACGCCCTCGCCGCGGAACGGGCGCAACGCGCCGGTCAGCAGGACGACGGGCTCGCCCGGCTGGCTGAGCGCCTGTACGAGTTCATCGCCGAGCACCGGGAGCGCGAGCGGGTGCGGCCGTTGATCGAGCAGGCCGACGCGCTCGCCGCCGGGATCGCCGAGCACGCCGAGCGGCGCGGCCAGGCGCTGCGCGAGGAGCGCGTCGAGCTGACCCAGCGCTACGGGGCGGTGCGCCCGCGGCTGGAGGCGCTGCGCGACCGCCCACTGCGCATCAACCGGGCCTTCGACGAGCATCGCCCGCAGGTCGAGGCGACCCTGGTCCACAGCTTCCACTCGCTGATCAACGACGTCGGCGCCGGCCTGCCGGACCACCTGGCCGGCGCCGAACTGCCCTCGGCCCGGTTGATGACCAGCTCGCTGCAGGTCAAGCGCCTGCTGCGCGAGGCGAACGAGATCGCCGACCGGTACCTCAACGAGCGCATCGGGCACTGGGGGCGCACGGACGCGCAGCGCCTGCTGCAGGAGCAGCTGATCGAGCTCGAGCGGCGCGTGGCCGCCGAGGTGGGCGACCTCGGCAACGAGATCGACGGCCTCTACCGCGAGCTGCTGGCCCTGGCGCCGGCCTCCGGCCCGGTGCGTGCGAGCCGCCTCCTCACCGCCTCCCTGGGCTCCGCGGCCCCGCCGTCCCCGATCGAGGTGGCCCGGCCGGTCCGGGGCGCGACACTGCATACGACGTCGGACTCGCTCGCGCTGCAGGCGATGTTCAGCATCATCGGCGCCGCGGCGGTCGCGATCGCGCCGGTGTCGTTCCTCGGGGCGGCCGTGATGATCGGGCCGGCCAACGCCGAGGCGCGGGCGAAGGCGCTCGCCGCGCAGGAGGCCGACGCCCGGCTGGCGAAGCTGGCGCAGGTGGCCGAGCCGGCGCTGCGCCTGCAGGTGCGCGACGCCCTCGACGCCCGCCAGAACGAGCTCGCCCGCCTGCTGGACGGCATGGTCGTCGAGGAGATCCGCGGCATCGACGGCATGGTGATGCTCGTGGCGCGCGCGGAGGACGCCCGCTGGCGCGACCTGACGGACCTGGGCGCGGTCGCCGACGACGTCGGCCGGGAGCGCGAGCGGCTGGCCGCGCTGCTCGCGGCCGGGGTCGCACCGTGAACGCACGGCGGTACGTCGGCATTGGCATCGGGCAGTACCGGGACTTCCCGACGCTGCCGAAGGCCGTCGCGGACGCCGACGAGCTGCGCACGGAGCTCGAGCGCCGGCAGCTGTCGGCCGGGCTGCTGGAGAACCCGAGCGACCGGGACGTGCGCGAGCGCCTGCGCGAGCTGATCGGCGGCCACGCCGACGTGCTGATCGTCTACTGGGCCGGCCACGCGGTGCTGGCCGGCCAGTTCGACCTGCGGCTCGTCATGGCCGACACGAGCCCGGCGGCGACGCTGAACGAGACGACGAACCCGGCCGCGCTCGTGGAGGAGGCGCTGCGCGCCGGGGTCTCGCACGTGCTGCTCATCCTCGACACCTGCTACTCGGCGGCCGCGACGGCCGACATCGCGCGGGTGGCGAGCCAGATCGACAGCATGCGGTCGCTGCCCGGTGACCGCGGCTTCTACGTCGGCGTCCTGGCCTCCGCCCGGCCGTACGAGCCCGCGGTCGACGGCGCCCTCGCCGCGACGCTGCTGCGCATCGTGCGCCACGGGCCCCAGTCGGAGCAGGGCCTGCACAACTGGAGCGACTACAACGCCGACGTCAACGCACGCGAGCTCGTCAGCGCGGTCGTGGCGGACTGGCCGGCCGGGCTGCAGCAGCCGAGGGTCATCCACAACGGCGAGCCCTACCTGCCGATGCTGCCCAACCCGAGGTACCAGCCGGGGAAGCGGGCCGAGCTGGTCACGCGGCAGCTGGAGCTCGCATACCGGGGCGTCGGCGAGCAGGAGGCCGACGACGGCGTCTACTTCACCGGGCGCGAGCGCCTGCGCGAGGACCTGCGCCGCTGGCTGATCGCCGGGCAGCCCGGCGCGTTCGTGGTGAGCGGGCCGGTCGGCAGCGGCAAGTCCGCGGTGCTCGGGTGGCTCACGGCGTGGATCGAGGGGCGGACCGGAGCGGACGGCGGGACGCCGTGGTCCGGGCAGTCCCACTGCGCCCTGGTGAACGCCCGCGACCTCGACGAGCAGAGCATGGTCGCCGCCCTGACCATCGGGCTGGGCCTGCAGAAGGCGAACACCGCCATGGGGATCGTCGACCAGCTCGCGACGCGGGTGGCGCCGCCGGTGATCGTCATCGACGGCCTGAACGAGGCCCGGCCGACCGTGCTGCCCAAGATCGTCGACGACGTGCTGGTCCTGCTGCGCGGCCACGTCCTGCTCGTGGTGGCCGCCCGCAACGACGGTGACCCCGCCCTGCGGCGGCTGGTCGCGCCGGGCCGGCGCGCGAACGTGCGCCGCCACAACCTCGGGCAGGACCGCGACACCCGCGCCGACGTGACGGCGTACGTCGAGGCGCGGCTGCGCGCCGCCTACCCGGAGGACCTCGCGGCCGTGACCGCCGCCGTCGTCCACCGCGCGCTGGCGTCCGAGGGCGCGTTCCTGTACGCCCGCATGGTCACCGGCCGGCTCCTGGCGACCGCGGGCGGCGCCGCGCCGGGCGACTGGCGCTCGCGCCTCGCCGCGGACGCCGCCGCCGTGTTCGGCGCGGAGATCGAGCGGATCGGCAAGACCATGACGGGCGGCCCGGCGCGGGCCCGCGCCCTGCTGACCGCCCTGGCCTGGTCCGCCGGCGCCGGCCTGTCCGCCCGGCGCGTCTGGCCCGCGCTCGGCCGGGCCCTGACGGCCTCCACCGACGCCGAGCGGGCCGCGGCAACCGCCGACGCCGACTCGGAGATCGCCGAAGTCCTGAGCGCCTTCGGCCAGTACATCCTGGAGTCCGGCGAGGCCGGCCGGGCCTGCTACCGGCTCTTCCATGACGATCTCGTCCGGGCCCTGACGCGCGACCCGGCGCAGGGCCGGCTGGTCGACCTCGCGGTGGTGCGGCTGCTGGCCGAGCAGAGCAACGAGGGCGCCAACCCGGAGGGCGCCGAGCCGTACCTGCGCCGCCACGCGCCCGCGCACGCCGCCCGCGCCGGCGACGAGGCGATCGGCGTCATCGAGGCGCTCGCCGCGAAGTACCCCGGCGAGTACCGGCCGATGCTCGCGGCGACCCGGCACGCCCTCGCCGCCCGGCTGCTGGAGGCGCACGACCTCGCGCCCGCCCAGGCCGCCGCCGAGGAGGCGATCGCACTGCGCGAGGCCCTCGCCGCGCAGGACCCGGCCGGCCTGGCGGTGCTGACCGCCTCGCTGGGCCTCGGCGCGCGCATCCTGCGTGAGCGCGGCGACGCGCCGGCCGTCGAGCCCCGCTTCGGCGCCATCATCAACGGTTTCACCGATCCGGCCGGCCGCGCGTACCTGCTGCTGTGGGCCTGCCAGGCCATCGCGCGGCGGACCTGGCGGCACCGCTTCGACGACGGGGTCGCCGCGCTCGGGCTGCTGCGCGACCAGGTCCCGCCCGGCCCGCCGGCCGTGGCCATCCTCGACCCCGCCAAGCTCCTCGCGACGGCCAAGACGGCGCTCAAGGGCCTCTACGCCGAGGACGAGTGCGAGTTCGAGCGGCTGTGGCCGGCCCGGCTCGGCCCGCTGCCGGGCTGGATCTACGACGACCAGCTGCGCGAGCTGCTCGTGGAGTGGATGGGCCGGCCCCTCGACGCGGCGCCGGCGTACCTCAAGGCCAACCCCGCCCTGCTGGAGCCCGCCGCCGCCGAGGCCCTCGACCGGCTGATCGCCGCCGCACCGGACGACCCCGTGCTGCGCGAGCACCGCGCCCTGCTCGACGCGGTCGCCGCCGACGGGATCGACGCCGTGTACCGCCGGCTGGAGCTGAAGAACGCGATCGAGGAGTGGCTGATCGTGGCGCCGAACTGGACCAGGTCGGCGAACCACCTCATGTGCCACCAGCACCTGCTGCTCGACCCGTGGTGCCGGGAGCACCTGGCCGCCGACCCCCTGGACGACCTGGCGATGCTGCACGCCGACCTGCTGGTGCTCGCGGTCGAAGGCCAGCCGTACGTCGGGTACATGTACCTCGAGGAGCGCGATCCCGACCGGCGCGCCGAGCTGCTGGCGAAGGCGGCGGCGACCGGGCCCGAGGTGCACCGGGCCCTCGCCGACCTCGCGATCAGGGCGTGAGCGGCACCGCGTCCGGGATGGCGCAGGTGCTCTCGACCGTGACGGTGGTGGCGGTCTCGGCGGCGCGCGACAGGCACTCCATGACGTCCAGCACGTGGTACGCCAGCTCGCCGTTCGCGCGCGGCGTCGTGCCCGTGCGCAGCGCCTCGGCCAGGTCCGCGACGCCGTAGCCGCGGGCCGCGCCGCGGTAGCCGGCCCGCTCGGGCACCTCGGCCCACTCGCCTTCGGCGCCACGGAAGAGCTGGACCTGGCCCGCGAACTGGTTGGGGTCGGGCACGCTCAGGGTGCCCTCGGCGCCGTACACCTCGATGCGCGGCAGCCGGCCCGCCCACACGTCGAAGCTCATCATCAGCGTGGTGATCGCGCCGCTCGCGTGCTCCAGGACGCCGGTCTGGTGCGTGGGCACGAGCACCGGGAAGACCTCGCCGGCCCGCGGGCCGTCGCCGATGGTGCGGGTGGACCGCGGCGTCGAGGCCATGCCGGCGACGCGGCGGACCGGGCCGAGGAGGGTCACCAGGGCGGTCAGGTAGTACGGGCCCATGTCCAGGACCGGGCCGCCGCCGGGGCGGTAGTAGAACTCCGGGTCGGGGTGCCACCGCTCGTGGCCCGGGGTGACCATGAAGGCGGTCGCGGCGACCGGTGCGCCGATGTCGCCGGCGGCCAGCGCCGCACGGGCGGTCTGCACGCCGGTGCCCAGGACGGTGTCGGGGGCGCAGCCGACGGTGCGGCCGGCGCGGGCGGCGGCGTCGAGGACCGCGCGGGCCTCGGCGGTGGTGACCGCGAGGGGCTTCTCGCCGTAGACGTGCTTGCCGGCCGCGAGCGCGGCGAGGGCCACGTCGGCGTGTGCCTGGGGCACCGTGAGGTTGAGCACGAGGTCGACGGCGGGGTCGGACAGCACGTCGGCGACCGGCACGGGGAGTACACCCGGATATTGCGCTGCCAGGGAAGCGGCGCGGGCGGGGTCGAGGTCGGCGACCCGGGTCAGGGCGACGCCGGGCAGCCGGGTCAGGGTGGTGGCGTAGGCGGCGCTGATCTTCCCGGCGCCGACGATGCCGACGCTCAGCGGCTCGCCCATGCCAGCCCCCTCATGATGATCTCGTCGTGCTCGGGCACCTCGAGGTCCTTGATCTCGTGGCCGACGGTGGTGACGAAGACGCGGCCGGCGCCGTAGCCGGTGGTCCACACGACCGGCACGGCGACGCCGTCGACGTGGGTGACGGCGTGCACCTCGATCGCCGGGTCGACGTGCACCTGGTAGCGCTCCGTGTGCACGCTGAACGGGCCGATGCCGGCCACGACGGGGTGGCCCGTGACGGGCGTGACGTCGTAGGTGACGAACTCGGCCGGGTGGTGCACGAACTGGCCGCCGGTGATGCGCTGGTAGTCCGGCGAGCCGCGGAAGGAGTCGATGAGGCCGCCGTGCCAGCCGGCCAGGCCCGTGCCGGAGCGCACCGCGGCGGCGAGGCCGGCGACCTGCTCGGCGGTGGCGGTGCCCATCGTCCAGCAGTGCACGACGAGGTCGGCGCGGGCCAGCAGGTCGGCGTCGAGGTAGGTGTCGAGGGTCTCGGAGGTGACCACCTCGTGGCCGAGGGCGCGCAGCTTCGCCACGTAGCGGTCGGTGGCCTCGACCGGGCGGTGGCCCTCCCAGCCGCCGCGCACCGCGACGACGACGCTCACGGCCGCCGCCAGGCATGCGACGGTGCGAAGCCGAGCAGTTCCCGGCACAGGCGGGTGGAGACGGGCACGGCGAATCCCTCCAGCTCCTCGTCGACCACGGACTCCGGATGGTACCGGGCGAGCAGCTGCGCCGTCGGCACCGCCGCCGTGGTGTCCGGTGCGGCGACGTTGACCACGGCGTGCCCGTGCAGCGGCCGGGTGAGCGCGGCGGCGACCGCGGCGACCGCGTCGCGGGTGTCGACCCAGCTCCACAGGTCGCCGCGGTGGCCGCCGAGGTCGGCGGCCACGTGCGCGAGGTGATGGCGCAGCCGTTCGCCGGTGCCGATGAACGGCAGCCGCAGGCTGACCGCCGGGATGCCGGAGCGGTTGCTGGCCGTCGCCGTGACGAGCTCGCCGACCCGCTTGGACAGGCCGTAGGGGTCGTCGCCGACGTACGGGTGGTCCTCGTCGAGCGGCAGGCGCAGCGGCGACGCGCCCCGCGCCGACCAGGCCAGGCCCACGGCCGAGAGGCTGGAGATGTAGACGATCCGGGAGACGCCGGTCGCCGCCGCCGCTTCGAGGAGGTGGTACGCCGAGCCGACGTTGTTGGCGAACACGTCCGGCTCGACCGGCGCCGGGACGGCGGCGGCGTGGACCACCGCGTCGACGCCGGCGAGCAGCGCGTCGAGGCCGTCGGGGTCGCGCAGGTCGCCGGTGACGATGTCGTCCGCGGCGCCGGCCGGCGGCGGGGTTCGGTCGTGCGCGCGCACCGCATGCCCGTCGGCGCGCAGCCGGTCCGCGACGGCGCCGCCGAGCATGCCGGCGGCGCCGGTCACGAGGATCTTCACGTGGCCTCCGCGACGAAGGTGGCGGTCAGCGTCAGCTCGCCGGTGACCGTGAACGGGTACGTCGGCGCGGTGGAGACCACGACTCCCCCGGCGCTCCAGCCGGCGAAGCGGAAGCCGCGGGCCGGGCGCGCCACCGCCGTGACGGGCGTGCCTGGTTCGTAGAAACCGGGCCGGGTCTGGTTGCCCGTCAGGCGCACGGTGCCGGCGCCGGGCGGCGCGGCGGCCACGGTCACGGCGTGCTCGACGATGTTGATGACCATGATGTTGTACAGCGTGACGGGCCCCAGGCTCGTCGCGCCGTTGTAGCGCATGAGGTTGACGACGCTCGCGCGCCCGCCGTCGACCCGCACGGTGTAACCGTCGCCGCCGAGGTTGTCGGTGCCGAGGTTGACCGCCCGCACGTCCCCGGAGCGCACGACGAGCCCGTTGTGCAGCCCGTAGCCGAAGGCGCCCGCGACGCTGAGCCGCCGCGCGCCCTCGACGGTGACGAGGTCCGCGTTGGTGCGGGTCCAGGCGTCGATCACCTGCGGGAAGAGGTTGGCGCCGAGCACCCAGTTCGGCACCGCGAAACCGGTGCGCACGAAGGTGTTGCCGTTGGACAGCACGCCCTCGATCCGCCCGTCGTCGCCGCGGGCGGTGACGCCGTGCCGCACGAACGTGCCCTTGATCTTGCGTACGAGGAAGCGGTCGCCGGCCATGTCGATGGCGTTCCAGGCGTTGGGCAGGCCCAGATTTACGGCGTAAGTCCCGTCGCCGAGGCCGCGGACCGCGTAGGGGTACGGCACCAGGCCGCCGGGGGCCGCCGGGTTGTTCTCCGGGTAGAACACGCGCAGCCCGGCGACACCGGCCCGGTCACCCCGTAGCGTGATCGCGGCCGGGTCGGTGTCGGCGCTCGCGCTGCCGCGCCCGGCGTACGCCATGAGCACCGTGCCGCCGCTGCGCCCGTCCTCGTCGCGGTTGGGCACCGGCGAGGCGCCGAGCAGCTGCACGCCGGCCGGCACGGACAGGCGCCCGGCGAGGCGGTACCAGCCGGCGGGCAGGTACACCACGCCGCCCCCGTCGCGCCCGGCCCGGTCCAGCGCCCGCTGCACGGCCGGGGTGGCGTCCGCGGCCGGCAGGTAGCCGTTGCCGTGCGGCGCTCCCGCCTCGTACAGCGCCCGCCGGGCAGGCTTCAACGACGTGCGCGAGCCCTCGTCCGCCGGCAGCGCGCCGTCCATCTGGTACACGGTGCCGCGCACGGCGCCGGTGACCCGCGTGCCGGTGAGCTTCACGTACCCGCCGCCGGCGTTGACGACGGCCGCATCGGCGCCCTCCAGCTCGCCCGCGGCGATCGACAGGCCCCACCGGGCGTCGAACTGGTCGACCTGCAGCGCCACGCCGGTGCGCTGGATGCGCACCCGGGCGAGCACGCCGGTGAACTCGGCCCGCAGCCCGGCCACGACGTGGATGCCGACGCGGTAGTCGGCCGCGGCCAGGTCGGCGAACTGGTCCCACTCGAGGTCGCCGAGGACGAAGCCGGTGCCGTTGGCCCGCGTCCACGCGTCCAGGGCGGCGCGCTGCGGCGGGCGGTAGGCGGCCGGCGCCTGCGCCCAGTAGGCGTTGCTGAACCGGATGTCCTCCCAGGTGCCGACGTCGGCGCCGTTGTAGGCCTCGACGCCCTCGAAGAGCGCGGTGCCGCGCACGTTGCGCACGGTTGCCGACTCGTGGGTCTGGCCGTTGCCGGGCGGGCGGCCGCGCTCGTCGCGCATGGTGCTGATGCCGATGCCGCGGTACGAGTTGAGCATCGTCACGTCGGCGACGGTGCTCATCATGTAGTTCTCGTCGCTGCTCCAGGCGCTGCCGGGAATCTCGAAGGTGAAGTTGTACGGCACCGGCGCGGTGGCGCTCTGCCGCGGGTAGTAGGTGGTGAGCCCGACGACGCCGGCGCTGCCCCCGATGCGGAAGAGCACGGGCCCGTCGTCGCCGGCGGGCAGGTCGGCGCTGACGACGGTGCCGTACGAGCCGTGGCCGCTGTCCGGGTCGCGGCGGTCGCCGCGCAGGGTGCAGAACGCGGGCACCTCGACGGTGGTGGTGACCCGGTAGGTGCCCTCGGGCAGCCACACCGTGCCGCCGCCGGCGTCGTAGCAGTCCCAGAGCGCGGCCTGCAGCGCGGCGGTGGCGTCGCGCCGCCCGGCCGGGTCGGCGCCGTACGCCGTCGCGTCGAAGTCGGCGACGACGGCGTCCTCGGTCGGGTAGCGGGTGTCGACGAGCCGCGGCGCGGGCGTGACGGTGCGCGCGTCGCGGATCTCGAGCGCGACGACGTCGACGCGGTCGAGGCCGGCGGCGTGACCGGCGACGCTGATGCGCACGTAGCGGGCCGTGGTCCGCGCGAACCGGGTGCGCACGGTGGATCCGCCGCCGGCGCCGCCGTTGCGGCCCGCCTCGGCGTAGGTGACGCCGTCGGTGGACAGCTCCACGCGGTAGTCGGGCGAGTAAGCGTTGCCCCACCGCACGAGCACCTCGTCGACCGGCCGGGCCGAGCCGAGGTCGGCCCGCAGCCACTCGCCGCTGCCGCCGTCGCTGGTCCAGGCCGTGCCGGCGTCGCCGTCGTTCGCGTTGCCGGGCGCGGATCCGGCGGTACTGCCACTCGCGCTCAGCTGCGCGCCGCGCGCCAGGTCGGTGTTGACGGCGGAGGCGCGGAACGCCCGGTCGGCGTCGAAGAGCTCGCGCAGCGCGGCCGCGATCCGCTCCTCGGTCGCCGCGGCGTCGTCGAGGACGGCCCGGGCGCGCGCGACCGCGGCGGCGAGGGTCGCCTTGGCGCCGGGCGGGTACTGCCCCTCGCGGCTGCCCTCGCGGGCGGCGTACAGCGCCCGGTCGGCGCCGGCGACGAGGTCGCGCAGCCCGGCCTTGGCGTCCAGCTGCCGCGGCACGACGGTGACCCGCACGGCGGCGATGGTGAGCTCGACCGGCGAGCCGTCGTGGGTGAGGCGGAAGTCGCCGCCGTTGGTGCGGTTGGTGAGCACGGCGTCATCGAGCACGAAGTCGTGGGTGCGCCACTGCCCGGAGTCGCCGTACGCGACCTGCGCCGACGGCTTGAACCGGTCCGGCAGGTCGGGGCCGGGCGAGTCGTAGTGCAGGAAGAGCGTGCCGTTGCCGGAGTCGAGGTAGTCGACGCTGACGAGGACGATGTCGCGGGTGTCGTAGGCGTACGAGTCGGCGACGTTGAAGTACAGGTAGTTGGTGCCCGGCGCCGGTGCGGCCGCGTTGGTACGCCAGAAGCCGCGCCCCGCCGCCGTGCCGGTGACGAGCCCGGCCTCGTTGTCGCCGGCCCGCGGCGAGAGCCCGCTGTCCGACGCGGTGGGGCCGAGCACCGCCTGCGGCCCGCTCGCGGTGATCCGCACCTGTGCCACGGTGATGTCGACGGGCGCGCCGCCGTCCTCGCCGGCCAGCCGCAGCTCGCCGGTGGCCAGGGCGGCGCCGGGCAGGCCGACGGCGGCCAGCCGCCAGGCGCCGGTGCCGGCGAGGTCGGCGACGGCGGACGTCTCCCCCGCCGCGGTGCGCAGGGTCAGCCGACCGGCTCCGTCGTCGTGGTAGGTGACCACGACGACGACCGGCGCCGAGGCGACCGAGTCGGCGTAGCCGGCGTCGGCGGTCAGCCCGAGGTAGGTGGTGCCGGCCGCGGCCTGGGTCTGCCAGTAGCCGCGGCCGTCGAGGGTGCCGGTGCGCAGGCCGGCCTCGGCGTCGCCGGCCCGCACGCGCAGGCCGAGCGTGGCCGGTGCCGGGCCGAGGTCGGCGCCGACGCCGCGCGGGTACATCACCGGTCCCGCCGCGGCGTAGGCGGCGGCGCCGGGCGCCACCAGCGCGGCGACGAGCAGGACGATGAGCAGGAGTCTGCGGGTGGTCATGCCTTCACCGCTCCCATCAGGCCGTTGACGACGTAGCGCTGCGCAGCCACGAACAGCACGATCACCGGGATGACCACGATCAGGGCTCCGGCCATCAGCACGTTGTAGTGCTGCACCGCGCCGGACTGCAGGTTCTGCAGGGCGATGGGCAGCGTGTACGTGTCCGGGTCGTTGAGCGAGACGCGGGTGAGCAGATACTCGTTCCACGTCGGGATCGCGGTGAGCACGGCGATGGTGATGAGCACGGGCCGGGCCAGCGGCAGGTAGATGGTGCCGAAGATGCGCAGCTCGCTCGCGCCGTCGACGCGGGCGGCCTCACGAAGCTCCCCCGGTATCGCCTCGAACGCGTTGGTGAGCATGAGGATCGACAACGGGGCGGAGCCGTTGACGAAGGGCAGTACCAGGCCCCAGTGGCCGCCGAGCAGGCCGAGCTTGTTCTCCAGCAGCACGATCGGCAGCAGCACGGCGACGCCGGGCACGAACAGCAGGGCCATGAACATGCGGTACAGCGCCCGGCGGCCCGGGAAGCTCAGCACCGCGAACGCGTAGCCGGCCGCGCCGTAGATGACCAGGACGAGGACCACGGTCAGCACGGTGACCTTGACGCTGTTGAGGAAGTAGTCGAAGAAGTGCAGCTCGTTCCAGGTGTTCACGACGGTCTGCAGCGTCGGGTGGCGGGGGATCAGGTGGCCGCCGTCGAGGACCTCGCGCTCGTCCTTGAACGCGGCCGAGACCATCCACAGGAACGGGTACAGGCTGATCGCGGCGTAGAGCAGCAGCAGCGCGCCGACGACGATCCGCGCCGCCCAGGCCCGCACGCGTTCGGCGGTGCTCACGTGGCCTTCCGCATGACGCGCAGGTTGACGGCGGCGAGGATGAGCGCGGCGACGAACAGCATCCAGCCCAGGGCGCTGGACAGGCCGAGGGTCGTGTCGAGCTGGGACAGGAACGCCAGGCGGTACGTCTGCAGGCCCAGCACGTTGGTGTGGTAGCCCGGCCCGCCGTTGGTCATGATGAGAAACATCTGGAAGCCCTGCAGCGAGTCGCGCAGCGAGAGCAGCACGATGATCGCCGTGATCGGGCGCACCAGCGGCCAGATGATGTGGCGCGTCACTCGCCAGGGTCCGGCGCCGTCGATCTGCGCCGCCTCGACGAGCGCCGGGTCGACGGCCTGCAGGCCCGCGAGGTACAGCATCATCGAGACCGGGACCGCCGACCACACGGTGATCACGATCAGGGTGGGCAGCGCGGTGCTCGGGTTGCCCAGGAACCCCTGCGGCTGGCGGAGGCTGCCGAGGCCGAGCGAGCCGAGCAGGAGGTTGATCGCGCCGTCGGGCTGCAGGATGTACTGCCACGCGAAGTACACGGCGATGCCGGCGGTCACCTGCGGCACGAAGTACACCGAGCGCATCAGCGTGCGCAGCCGGCGCACCGAGTTGAGCATGACCGCGAGCGGGAAGCTCACCACGACGGTCAGCACCGGCACGGCGAGCATCACCCACAGCGTGTTCAGTGCCGCCTGGTGCACGATCGGCGCCCAATGGGGGCTCGCCCACAGCAGGTCGGCGTAGTTCTGCAGGCCGACCCAGCGCCAGTGCGGCTGGAAGCCGTTCCAGCTCGCGAAGCTCAGCGAGAAGCCGTAGCCGATGGTGTAGGCGCCCATCACCGCGAAGAGCACGATGGCGGGCGCGACGAAGGCGTACCCCCAGGGCGCCTCGGCGGGGCGGGTGCCCCGCCGGCGGCGGCCCGGGACGCGGATCGGCAATGCCATTACTGTTTGGCCCAGAAGGTGTCGATGACCTTCGTCATCTCGGTGCCGACGTCGGCGGCCGACTTCTTGGCCAGCGGCGTGTAGTCCATGAGCACGGAGGCGACGGCCTGCCCGTCGTAGGTGCTGGGCTTGTAGCTGGTGTCGCCCGGGTTGTAGGCCGAGGGGCCGGAGCCGAACGCCTTGATCATGGCGCCCAGCGCGGGGCCGACGGCCGCGGTCGGGTCGGAGCCGAGGTCGGTCGGCGGGATGTCCAGCGCCTCCTTGGCGAACGTGGCGGAGGCGTCGGACTTGGCGAGGTACTTCAGGAACTGGATCGCACCGGCCTTGTTCTTCACGGTCGCGGACACCGAGACGCCGGTGAGCGTGAAGGGCGCCAGGCTCAGGTTCTTGACGGCACCGTTGGCCGGCGCCGGCACCGGGAACGTGACGACGTTGTTGGCGTCGAACCCGTTCTGGGCCAGGAACGCGAGGGTGAAGGTGCCGCCGATGTCGAACGTGGACTTGCCCTGCGCGAAGGCCAGGTCGGCGGCGTCGATGTCCAGGCTCTGCGTGCCGGGCATCCAGTAGGGAGTGACCTGCCCGTAGGTCTCCAGGGCCTGCACGCCGGTCGGCGAGGAGAAGGTGCCGGCCTTGTCCTTGCCCCACAGGGCGTGGAACTTGTCGGGGCCGAGCAGCCCGTACGCCATGGGCTGCATGAACCACTCCATGCCCGTGGTCGGCGCCTTCAGGCCGATGCTCACGCCGCCGTTGTCGGGGAACTTCGCCTTGACCTTGCCCAGGTCGGCGACGAACTCCTCCCACGTCGTCGGGGCGGCGGTGACCCCGGCCTCGGTGAGGCGCTGCTTGTTGGCGTAGACGATGCCGAAGGTGCCGACGGTCAGCGGGACGCTGAAGCGCTGGCCGAGCTTGATGCCCTTGGTCTTGGCGTCCTGGGCGAGGGACTTCTTGTAGTACTCGTCGGTGACCGTCCCGTCCTGGCGCACGTCCGCCCGGTAGCTGGACAGCCACGCCTGGTCGGCGGCGGTGTCGGCGGCCAGGTCGGTGAGCAGGCCGGCGCCGCCGAAGGTGAGGTCGTCGCCGTTGGTGTGCACCTCGATGAGGTCCGGCAGGTTCTTGGTCTGCGCGGCGGCCTGCACCTTGGTGACGAACACGTCGTCGGGGCCGTAGGCCTCGACCTTGATCGTGATGCCGGACTCCTTGGCGAAGTCGTCGGCGACCTTCTGCAGCGCCTTCACGTGCGACTGCTTGAACGTCCACATCGTCAGGGTCTTGCTCTCGCCGGCGTCGTCGTTGCCGCCACAGGCGGCCGTCGTCGCACCGAGGGCCAGGGTTATCAGGACGGCCAGAGCCGGCCGCCACGCGCGTCGTTGGGGTGTCATCGCGGGGCCTTCGCGTCTGGGGCGCCATCGACAGGCGCCGCTCGTATGGCGGAGAACGTAAATCGAATTGATGTACTCTGTCAACCGTATGGACAGCCGGGGCCGGTCGATGGACAAGGACGGCGACTGATCGACGGAGGGGAACGGCCAATCGATGGACTCGGAACCGCTCGCACCCGCGCCCTGGCCGGCTGCCGCCCGCGCCGCCCGGATCACCCGCGTTCGCACCTTCCTGTGCGGACCGCAGGGCTGCCCCTACCTGATCGTCCGGATCGAGACCGACCAGCCCGGCCTCTACGGCCTGGGCTGCGCCAGCGACCCGCAGCGCACCCTCGCCGTGCGCTCGGTCCTCGACGACTACCTCGACCCGCTGCTGCGCGGCCGCGACGCCGGCGACATCGAGGACATCCACCGCCTCGCGCTCAACAGCGGGTACTGGCGGGGCGGCTCGATCGCCAACAACGCGCTCGGCGCCGCCGACGTCGCGCTGTGGGACATCCTCGGCAAGGTCGCCGGCCTGCCGCTGCACGCGCTGCTCGGCGGCCGGGCCCGGCACGGCGCCGCGGCATACACCCACGTCGACGGCGACGACCCGGCCCGCATCGCCGACGACGTCCTCGCCGCCGCCGCGGCCGGATACCGGCACGTCCGCGTGCAGGTGGCGGTGCCCGGCGTGCAGAACTACGGCACCGCCTCCACCGGCACGGCCTGGGACCCCCTGGCCTACCTGCGGCACGTCCCGCCCGCCCTGGCCGAGGTGCGCCGGCGGGTCGGCGACGGGGTCGAGCTGCTGCACGACGCGCACGAGCGGCTCACGCCGGCGCAGGCCGTCCGACTGGTCGGCGCCCTGGCCGACGCGCGGCTGTTCTTCCTCGAGGACGCCCTGGCCCCTGAGGACGCGGACCACTTCCCGCGGCTGGCGTCCTCGGGCGCGACGCCCCTGGCCGTCGGCGAGCTCTTCGACGACGTCGGGCAGTTCCTGCCGCTGCTCACGGCCCGGGCGATCGACTTCGTGCGCCTGCGCATCCCGACCCTCGGCGGGCTCACCCCGGCGCGCAAGCTCACCGCGGCGTGCGAGCTGTTCGGCGCCCGGATCGCGCCGCACGGTCCGGGCGACGTGAGCCCGGTCGCGCAGGCGGCCAACATCGCCCTCGACGTGTCGACGCCCGCGTTCGGGGTGCAGGAGGCGGCCCGCTTCCGCGACGCCACGCTCGAGGTCTTCCCGGGCGCCCCAGTGCCGGTCAGGGGCGTGCTGTACCCCTCGGAAGCCCCGGGCCTCGGCGTGGACTTCGACGAGGCCGCGGCGCGCCGCCACCCCGCTCCCCCGCCGCTGGCCCACGACCGCTGGGCCCTGGTCCGCGGCGTGGACGGCGCGGCCGAGCGGCCGTGACCCTCTCGTCGTTTAGCTGCCTTTGCCCTTTTTTGGGCTTTTGCCCTAGTCCAGTAGCAGTGACTGGGGCTGCGCGGAGAGGAACTGCTCCAGCACCAGGCAGGCGGCGCCGATCGCGCCGACGTCGATGCCCAGCCCCGTCGTCGTCACCGCCGTCGGGTGGATGCGCTCCACGAACGGTGAGCTCTCCACGATGCCCGGGATGACGGCCATGAACCGTTCGGCCAGCAGCGGCCAGATCGGGCCGCCGAACACGATCATCTCGGCGTCCACCAGCGTCGCCGCCGCGCTCACGCCGCGGCCGACCCGCACCGCCCAGCGGTCGATGATCTCGCCCGCGGTCACGTTGCCGGCCGCCGCGCGCCGGCACAGCGCGCGCAGGCTCTGCTCGGCGTCGCGCGGCCCGGCCGGCTTGAACTCCGGGCCCAGCACGCCCTCCTCGATCGCCTCGGCGACCAGCGCGTTGGTGGTGCAGGCGGCGTAGAGGCCGCCGACCTCGCCGGCGTTGCCGGAGAAGCCGCGCAGCACCACGTCGTCGACGACCAGGCCCATGCCGGAGCCGGTGCCCAGGTAGAAGAACAGGAGATTGCCGGTGTCGGTGGCCGCGCCCGCCCAGCGCTCGGCGACCGCGGCCGCGATCACGTCCTTGTCCAGCAGCACCGGCAGGCCGGTCGCCTCGCCGAGCTGGTCGCGCAGCGGCACCCGGCCCCAGCCGACCAGCTCGGGCGGCGCGACGACCAGCCCGGCGGCCACGTCCACGGGGCCCGGCGCGGCGATGCCCAGGCCGAGGATCGCCGAGCGCGCCACGCCGGAGTCGGTGACGAGGGCGTTGATGGACTCGCTCATCTCGGCGAGGGTGTGGTCCGGGTCCGCCGCCTGCGGCGTCGGGCGCTGCGCCCGCGCCACAACCCGGCCGAGCAGGTCGAGCACGACCAGCGTGACGACGGCCGGATCGAGGTGCACCCCGACCGCGTACCGCGCCTCCGCGTTGACCTGCAGCAGCCGGCGCGGCTTGCCGCTGCCCGTGCTGCGGGTGCCGGCCTCCCGGGCGAGCCCGGTGTCCAGCAGCCGCCGGCAGATGTTCGACACGGTCTGCGCCGACAGGCCGGTCAGCTCGATGAGCTCGACCCGGCTGAGCCCGTCTGGCACCCGCCGGATCGCGTCGAGCACCACCGACTCGTTGAAGTCGCCCATGCGCGGCAGGTTGGTGCCGCGGCGCGTCGGCAACTGCTTGACCATCCGCCATCCTCATATTTAATCCATCGAATTGATTTAGGGTAGCATCGATCTCCCCCGCCGTTGGGATGAGGCTAACGCCACAACGCGCGCGGGCACCGCCACGGCCCGTGTCGGCCGTGGTCGTTGTTCACCGGGCACCGCCCGGCGCCTGATCGCCGAGTTGACGGAGCGCTCGCAGGCCCGCGGCCGCTTCGAGGCGGTTTCGGGTTGCCCTCTGATTCAGGCCCCGCATCGTCGCGGGTCGACCCGATATGGGAGGTTGTCAGTAGCTCATCTACACACGGGAGGGTTCGCATGCGCGCGTGGATGGCCGTCGTCGCAGCCGTCGGGGTGCTCGCCGCGTCCGCGGCGTGCGGCGACAAGAACGACAAGCCGGCCGACGACACGGTCGCCTGCCTGACGGCGATCCAGGACTCCCGGGGCTTCGGCGCCAAGCTGGGCACCTCGATCGACGCCGCGCGCGGCGCCGTGCAGGGCAACGCCACCTCGCACTACCAGGCCATGGCGGACGCGAAGTCCTACGCGACGGACTGGCTGGTGAAGATCAAGGACCTGCTCGGCAAGGACATCAGCCCCGACCTGCGTCAGACCCTCACCGAGAGCCAGGCGACGATCGAGGAGATCCAGTCCACCCTCGGCGACGCCACCGCCAACCCGCCGGACGCGACCGGCAAGCTGGCGGGGATCGACGGCAACATCAACCGCGTCTGCAAGGGCAAGTACTGAGGTTCAGCGCGTCGCCGCGATGAGGTCGTCCAGCACGAGCGTGCGCAGGTCGTCGCGGCTCGGGACGCGGCCCAGGCCGCGCAGCCGCGTCGACTGCATCTTGCGCATGCCCTCGAGCAGGCGACGGGCCTCGCGGGCGTTACCGAAGTTCTGGTCCCGCTCGACCTGGTGGAACCACTCGAGCAGCCCGTCGGACAGGCCGGGCGCGAGCATGTAGTCGTCGTTCTCGGCGATGCGGTGCACGATGAGCACCAACTGCTCGGGCTCGTAGTTCTCGAACTCCATGGTCTTGGCGAAGCGGGAGGCCAGACCGGCGTTGGCGTCGAGGAAGTCGGCCATGTCCTTGGTGTAGCCGGCCACGATCACGGCGATCTCGTCGCGGTGGTCCTCCATCAGCTTCACCAGCGTGTCGACCGCCTCGCGGCCGAAGTCGCTGCCGCCGGTGGAGCGGGTCAGCGTGTACGCCTCGTCGATGAACAGCACGCCGCCGATCGCGCTGGTGAAGACCTCGGTGGTCTTCTCGGCCGTGTGCCCGATGTACTGCCCGACGAGGTCGCGCCGGCTGACCTCGCGGAAGTCGCCGTTGGGCAGCACGCCGAGCGCCTTGAGCAGCTCGCCGTAGATGCGCGCCACGGTCGTCTTGCCGGTGCCGGGCGCGCCCGTGAAGATCAGGTGGTGGCTGACCGCGCCGACGGACAGGCCCGCCGCGCGCCGCCACTCGTTGACCTGGATCTCGTCGATCAGCGTGCGGACCTCGTTCTTCACGCCGGCGAGGCCGATCATGCCGTCGAGGTCGGCGAGCAGCTTCTCGACCCGGTCCGGGTCCTTCTGGATGGCCCGGTCGATCGGCTGGTGCCCGGCGCTGACGCGCGGCCGGTCGGCCCGCGCGGCGACCACGGTCGGGTGCGCGCCCTCGTCGATCTGCAGCGCCGGCGACGCGGTGGACTCCAGCGTGTTGCCCTCGATGAGCCCGCCGCAGCCGCGGCCGACGAAGATGCCCACGCCGGTCGCGTCGTGGATCCAGGACTCGCGGATCGTCGGCGAGCTGTGGTGCGCCACCGAGATGCCGGCGTCGCCGGTGCGGCTGATCTCGCAGCGCTCGATCGTCGGGTTGCTGGCCTGGTACACGTAGATGCCCCGGTACCGGCACCCGGCAATGGTGGTGTCCCGGATGACCGGGTCGGCGCCGAGCCGTGCGATCACGCCGTCGGCCGTGACGTCGCTGATCTCGCAGCGCTCGATGACCCCGGTGGAGTCCTCGATCAGCACCCCGAACTCGGCGCCCTTGACCACCAGCTCGGTCGCCTGCACGGTGCCCCGGTCCGACACCGCGATGCCGGCGCCGTAGCGGGCCCGGACCTCGCAGTTCTCGATCGTCAGCTTGCCGCCGGCGATCTCGACCGCGTTCGCGTCACCGGCGTGCAGGGTCAGCCCCCGCAGGGTCAGGTCCGCGCCGCGGGCCCGCACGGCCGGCTGGTCGGCCGAGACGACGTCGATGGTCACCGAGCCCGGCTCGGCGGCGGCGAAGGTCAGCCGCCGCCCGTCCAGCTGCAGCGCCTCGTTGTAGGTGCCGGCGGAGATGGTGATGACGCTGCCGTCGTCGGCCACCTCCAGCGCGTCTCGCAGCGTCGGATACCCGCCGGGCCGCCCGGCGGTGACTGTCAGGACCTGGGGCATCGCTTCACCTGTTCGGTCGGGGACCCGACCACTCTACCGATCCGCCGTCATCCGTTCGCCGTCCGCCGCCCGCCACGGCAACACCGCGGACGGCGCCCGCTCGTCGCCACGGACGGCGCCCGCTCATCGCCACGGACGGCGCTCGGCCGTGATTGGCCCGAGCCGTCCGCCGCCCGCCACTGCAACGCCGCTGACACGCCCGCTCGTGGCCGCGGACGGAGCCCGGCCGTGATCCGCCTTAGCCGTTTGCCGCCCGACGCTGCAGCGCCTCGGGCGTCTCCTGGTCGTGCTCCGCCCGCGGGCCGGAGCCGAGGACGCCGCCGCCCGGCGTGCCGACGCTGAACGCCTGCTCGTCGGTGACGACTCCCGGCTGCTCGCCCGCGGCCGCCGCCGCGTCGTGGTCGTTCGTGTAGCGCCGGGTCTCCATGCCGCGCTCGGTGCGCCGCTGCAGCGCCGCGGCGCCGCGCTGGTCCACGGCCGGGGTGCGGCCGAGCACGGGCGCGGTGGCGCCGGCCGTCGTGGGCGGCAGCATCGGGGCGAAGGGCTCCTGGTGCTGCAGCCGCGCGGCACGCACGCTGCCGTCGATCACGGGCGCCGTTGCCGGCGGCGCCTCCTGCTCGGGCCCGTTGACCCAGTCGCCCGGCTGCGCCGGCGGCGTGTATCCGGGACCGCCCACCCGCGCGCCGCGGCGCTCGCCCGGCGCGCCCGGGGGCAGGCCCGGCAGCCCGGGGTCGCCCGTGCCGATGCGCGGCGCGTGCAGCACCGACGGGCCGCTGCCGGCGTCGACGCCCTGCGTCAGGGACTGGTCGACGACCGGCCGCCCGAAGCGGTCGACCGTCGGTCGCCCGTCGGCGCGGTTGGGCCGGCCCAGCACCGGGTTGGTGCTCGGCGGCATGGCGCCCTCGGTCAGCCCGTCGAACAGGGTGCCCTGCGGCGGCGCGCCCGACGCCGACTGCAGGCCGCGGCGGTTGAGGCCGCCCTGCGACTGCGAGGGCATGCCGGGCTCCCCCGGCGCGTTGGCGTTGGTCCGGTTGTTGCCCAGCACGCCGCGGCGCAGCCCGGGCGCGCCCGGCGGGCGGCCGCGCAGGCCGGAGCCGGGCATGCCGGGCGGGCCCTCGAGACCGCCCATGCCGGGACCGAGGCCCTGCGTGTTGATGCCGGTCGGCCGGGAGATGAGCCCCTTGTTGGCGTTGAGCCCGGACAGGCCGTCGGTCAGCGACGGCGAGAGCCCGGCCGGCACGTTGGCGTTGAGGCCGCTGGTGCCCGGCAGGCCGTTGGGCGCGGTCAGCGACGGCACGAGCCCGATCGGCAGGGCGCCCGGGTTGGGCACCGCGCCCGGGTTTGGCACGGAGCCCGGGTCCGGCACACTGCCGGGGTCGGGTGTCTTGCCCGGGTCGGGCACCGAGCCCGGGTCGGGCGTGCTGCCGACGTCGGGCTTGCCGGTGTCGGGGATCGGGATGACGAACGACGGGATCACCGGCGGCACGATGTTGGGCGGATTCACGTTGACGTGCGGCATCTGCGACATCATGTAGTTGCGCAGCGCGTCGTTGACGACCTTCGAGTCGACGGTCACCGCGTCGGTCGGGCCCTCGTAGCGGTGCGCGCGGGCCGAATACAGCTCGCCGATCGGGCCGGTGAACTCCGTGCCCATCTGATATTCGAGCTTGAACGCTTCGTTGGACCAGTTGACGTTGCCGGTGGCGATGGCGATGCGCATCGGCAGCACGTCCATGGAGCTGCTGGCCTTCATCGGCACGCTGCCGTCGCGGACCTGCTTCATCATGTCGATGTAGTTGTCGCGGTTCCACTGTTTCGCGCCCTGCAGCGACTCGCCGGTCTTGAGGTCCCGGGTGTCGTGGAACTGGTTCCAGTAGTCGTTCCACTCACGCTCGGCGGCCTGCAGGGCGGCCTTGTAGCGGTCGTAGAGGTCCTGCATCTGCCGCTTGTAGTCGGAGATGACGCCGCTGAGGGTGTTGAGGGCGCGCTGGTTGGCGACGGCCGCGGCCTGCCAGTCGTGCAGCGACTTCATCGCCGCGCCGGGGCCCTTGGCGTAGAACGCGTTGGCCGCGGGCGACTCCCAGGCGGTCCACTTGCCCTTGCCGCCGCCGGCGGCGAGCTGGTCGGTGTTCTTCGAATACGCCTGGGACATGGCGTCGAACACGCCGCCCAGCCGGCCCCACGCGGCCGCCGCGGAGCTCGCGTCCTCGGAGGAGAGGGCCATGATCCGCTGGTACACGTTGTCGATGTTGTCGCGCTTCATCCGCGCGTGAAGGTCGTCCCCCGACAGCTTGGACGGGTCGTCCGTCCACCCGCCGCCGCCGGAGTAGCCGTTGCTGTAATACAGCGGGCTGCCTTCCTCGCCGGTCTGGTGCCAGGTGCGAACCAGCTGCGCCTGCTTGGCGTAGTCGGTCTCGTAGCCGTAGTTGTCCTGCGCCGAGTGCTGCCCCGACATCCCCTCGTCCCCTCGATCCCCGCTCGACGGCGCCGCCGGCTACATACCCGACTGAGCTTGGCCCTCTTTGCTGCCCTTGCTGTCGTACTGGACCTCGCGCTTCTGGATCTCGCCGAGACCGGTGCCGTCCGAAACGGGCTTGTCCGACATGACCGTTGCGTCCGAGGTGTGCGACTTGCCGTCGGCGCCCGTCGTGGTGGTGCTGACGTGCACGCCGCCGCCGCTGAGCTGGGTGGTCGACTCGGTGGTGGTGATGTACTTCCCGTCGTCACCGGCCGTCTGCACCGTCTTGCTCTTCGTCGGCTGCCCCGAGTAGTCGGTCGACTCGCCGGTGGTCACGATCGAGGAGGGCTGCTTGTCGCCGGGCTTGTAGATGCTCTTGGTCGTGGTGTTGTTGCTGATGAACATCGACCCGCTGGTGCCGGTCGTGATCATGAGCTTGGAGCCGTCGGCGAACGTGTAGAGGTATCCGCCCTGGACCTCGGTCTGCGTCGCGTACTGCAACATGCTCGGGTCGTCGGCGGCCCGCGCGGCGCTGGTGTTGCGCCCGGCGGCCGCGTCGCGGGCCATCTGGTCGTCGAACATGGTGGACACGCCCTTGGTGGGGAAGCCCTTCGGCGCGCCCGCGCTGCCGTCGGCGAAGGCGAAGGCCACGGCGCCGACGGAGTCGGCCGACTCGCCGTCCGTAGTGGCGTATGCCACAGCCATCACCGTCGATGCCGACTGGATCGCCTGCAGGCCGGTGCCAACGTCCTGCAGGAACGCCTGCACGTCCTGCAGGTTGCGGCCGATGATCGCGTTGGCCGTCTTGGCCTCGGAGAAGACGCCCGCGGCACCCGACGCGAGGTGGATGAACGCGGCGGCCGAATGCTGGGAGATGCCGGTGATCGGCTCCACGAGCTGCCCCTGTGCGTCAGCCATGTCGCCGGCCAGAGCCGCACCGTAGTCGATCAGATCCATCGGATTGACCTTGACTGATCCGTCGCCCACCGCTACCTCCCCGTGTCCGCGTGGTGGCCGGCCGAAGCCGCACCTATGTCGAGCCTAATCGAAGCCGCCAACCGTTGCCGACCGCAAATGCGCCCAGGCTAGGCTGTGCTCCAAGTTACGGGCATTTGTGTTCCAAGTTACGGGCACGACGCCCGGCTCGGAAAGCGCGGAGAGGGGCAGTGGTGAGCGACCCGGAGGTGGACGAACGCGGACGCCCGGGACGGTGGGTGCTCACCGAGAAGCCGCCGGTCGTCCGGCTCGCTCCGGTCGAGGAACCGGGCGAGATGGACGGGTTCCGGCTGGCCCGCGTCTTCTCCACGCCCCTGGAGGACGGCCGGCCGCGCGTCGACCCGGCCCGCGGGCGGATGACGGACGTCGACGAGCGCCGCCGCGTCCTGGACTACCTCGAGTCCGCCACCGTCATCACCGACTTCGGCACGCGGTCCGGCGACCTGCTCGAGCCGCGGCGCATCAACGCGATCCCGGACGTGTTCCGCACCGACGGGCGCTGGATCTGGCACGACTCGGTCGCCTACTACCTGCGCTGGCACCTCGTGCCGCCGGAGCCGGACTTCCTCGGCCACATCATGGCCGAGGACTACCGCGTGCGCCCCGCCGATGCACGGACCGTCGCCGCGGCGGTCAGCGCGGCGACGAAGGCCGACGCCATCTACACGGCCCGCCGCGACCGCTGGCTGGTCGAGCAACGGCTGACCGCCGACCCATCGCGCTTCCCGCAGGAGCTGCAGCAGCGGCTGTTCGCGATCGGCTGGCGCCCGGACCGCGACGTCTCCGACGAGGTCGAGCGGTGGCTGGAGCGCGAGCTGCCGGAGCTGCGCGAGACGCACCGGCGCATCGGGCAGTTCGCACCGCTCGAGCCGTTCGACGCGGCCCGGAAGGTCTTCGCCGAGTTCGGCGGGCTGCAGTCGCGCGACAGCGCCGGCGGCGTCACGTCGGCCCGCGTGCCCTTCGTGATCTTCCCGCCGCCGCCCGGCGACGGCCGGAGCCTGCTGTCCGACCCGTTCAGCGTCATGTACCTCGGCAGCCGGCTCGGCCTGCCGGTGTTCCAGCTCGGATACATCGAGGACGGCTCGGCGCTGCTGGTCATCGCCGAGGACGGCTCGGTGCACCTGACCGGCGCCGTCGAGCGGTTCGTCGGCGAGACGTTCGACGCGGCGATCGCGGCGCTCATGAACGGCGACCTGCCCGAGGAGCCGGACCCGTACGGGCCCGGCGGCACCTACGCGTAGGCGCCCCGATGACCACACCCGACCCGGTCCAGCCCGCCTGGCTGCCCGGCAACGAAGCCGAGGCGGAGCTCGTCACCGCCCTTGCCGCCGACGACCGCGAGACGTTCTTCCGCATCATTAGGGACTCTCCGTGGTACCTCCCTGCCTTCCCCGAGGAGCCCGGCGGCGGCCAGCGCTTCCTCACGCACGAGCTGCTCGGCGAGACGTACCTGCTCGTGTTCACCTCGGAGCAGTCGCTGGCCGGCGCGGTCGGCGCGCTGGTGCAGGCCTACACCGTCACCGGCTTCGAGGAGATGGCCGCGCACTGGCCCGACCCGGCGTGGCGGCTGGGGGTCAACGCGGGCGCGCCGGTCGATGCCTGGGTCACGCTGGCCGCGCTCGCCGAGGCGGCCGCCGGCGAGCGCGTGGTGCCCACCCTCGAGCGCATCGCCGCGCGGTCGGACCCGGATTCCCCCGCCGACCCCCAGATCGATGCGGTGCTCGACGACTTCCTCGCCGAGCTCAACCGCACCACCTTCCTCGTGCCCGTGACCGGCGGGCAGCAGCCCCGGATCGCGGTCGCGCAGCACGTGGACGGGCCCGCCGTGGAGGTCTTCACCTCCGAGCGGACCCTCGCGGCGCGCCACCCCGAGGGCGTGGCGTGGGCCGAGGCCGGCCTGGAGGAGCTGCTGGCCGCCTGGCCCGGGCCGGACTGCGCCCTGCTGGTCGACCCCGGCACCGACACGCCGCTGCGGATTCCGGGGCCGGACCTGCCCGGGCTGCTGCTGTGGGGACCGGCGGGCGCCGGCGAGCCGCCGCCGGCGGAGCCCGGGGCAAGCGAGGAGGTAAGCGGGCTCACCTCGCCACGCATTGCCGATGTTGAGTACATTGACCGGGAGGACCGGCGCGACGGGGAGCGAGGTGAATCGAGTGGAACGTCCGGATTGGGCGAGTCTGCATTCCGTAGTCGATGACCTCAAGCGCGCCATCGGTTCGCTCGACGAGACCCAGAAGCGCATCGCCCGGATCACCGGGACCGGCTACTCCCCGGACCGGATGGTGAAGGTGGTCGTGGGGCCGCGGGGCCAGCTGGTCGACATCGAGATCGACCCGCGCGTGTTTCGCAACCCCGACTCCCGCGGCCTGGCCGACGCCATCCTGGTCGCCGCGCGCAACGCCGTCAACGACGCCAACGGCAAGACGACGACGATCGTCAACGAGGCCGTCCCGGTGCACCTGCGCCGCGGCATGTTCGCGGGCGAGGACCAGCTCGAGGGCGTCATCACCCGCCACGACGGCGACCTGAACGAAGACGAGGGGAGCAGCCGGAGATGAGCAACTTCTTCAAGATCACAGGCTCGCCCGCCGACATCATCGGCATCGCGAGCACCATCTCCGCCGACGGGCACGCGCTGGAGGCCGACCTCAAGGGCCTCCTGGCCAACATCAAGTCGCTGGAGACCGACGCGGTGATCGGCACCGACGACTTCGCCAAGGAGTTCGTCAAGACCTACCGTCAGGACACCCCGGTGGCCGACGGCAGCGCGTGGGCGACCGACGCGACCAAGGACGCCTCCCTGAGCATCGCCACGGCGGCCGGCCAGATCGGCGACGCGGTCAGCTCGGCGATGCAGGACTACCTGATCACCGACGGCCAGGCCGCGGGGGACATCGACTCCGTCGGGGCCTGATCCCCCCTGTCGTGTCCGGCGGGCCGCAGCCCGCCGGCGCGACCGGCGGCCAGCCGTGGCACGCAGTGCCCGGACCACACACGCGCGCAGCACACCGGGGGAGGCAGGGCTTTGCCGCAGGACCACCTGTTCGCGGAGATTCTCGACGCCTTCGCCCAACTCGAGAAGTGGATCCCGGGCTGCGGCACGTGGCCGGTCGACCTCATGATCGGCAAGCTGCCCGACGCCAACCCGGCCGACATCTACCGCCTCGCCGACGCGTGGGGCGAGGCGGCGACGCGGCTCACCGACTACTACTACGACGTCCAGCACAGCGCCGACCCGATCACCGACAACTGGCAGGGCGACGGCGCCCCGATGGCGTTCAACATGGCGTGGAACCAGCACCTGCAGGACGTCGCCGACGTCGCGCAGTCGATGGGCGCCATGCAGATGATCGTGCAGAACTACGGTCTCGAGCTGGAGACCGAAGAGTTCTTCATCGCCTTCACGCTCATCACGCTGCTCGTCCAGGCGATCATCGCCATCGTCAGCGCGTTCTTCAGCGGCGGCATCTCCCTCGGCGGCCTCGGCGCGGCGTACGCGGCCGCGCGAATAGGCATCAAGGAGGCCTTCGAGGCCTGCATGCGCGCGCTCGTGCGGCTCGGCGAGATGCTCGCCACCGGCGAGCTCAAGAAGGTGCTGTCACGCACCGCGATCAAGGACTTCCTCAAGGTCGCCGGGCGCGACCTCGCCGGGCGCGGCGCCGCCGCGCTGCGCAACGCGCCGAGGGCCCTCGGCACCGCCGTGAAGGACGGCGTCAAGGAGCTCGGCCCGCGCCGGATCCTGGCCCGCGCCGCCGCCGACCGGGCCGCCGCGCAGTTCCGCCGCGACATCATGCGCTCGGTGCTGCGAAAGGAGCTGCGCAAGCAGCTCATGGAGGTCGGCACCAAGGCCGAGGCGAAGGCCGCGATCCGAGCGCTGGACAAGGCCGCCGCCGAGCTCGGCCAGCGCATGGCCGCGGATCTGCGCAACCAGCTCTTCGAGAAGTTCGCCGGCCGCAGCGCGGCCCGCCTGGGCGGGCGGGAGCTCGCGCACCTCGGCGAGCACGAGGCCTTCCGCATCGCGGAGCACTACGGCGAGCGCGGGCTGGCCAACACCACCCGCGGCATGCTCGACACGTTCATCGAGCGCCAGCTCGAGCGCACCACGATGCTGGGCACCGCGGGCCGCTACGTCGGGGAGCTCGCCTTCGCCGGCGCCAAGTTCATGGGCGGCGTCGACTTCGGTGCGCAGGCCTTCGAGCTCGTCACCGGCGAGCGCAGCTCCATCGACATGCAGGAGGTCGCGTTCTCGCTCGGCCAGGGCGCGCTCATGGGCGGCGGCATGTTCGGCCACGGCGTGCTCGGCAAGATGGTCACCGGCGGCTTCGCCGGCGTCGCCACCGCCGCGGCCACCGACGGCGCGCAGCTCGCGATCGCCACGATCAAGGGCGAGAAGGCCGACATCCACTGGGGCGACGACATGTGGCGCGGCGCCCGCGACGGCGTGCGCATGGGCCTCGTGTTCAGCGCGCCGCACGCGCTGGCCGGCGCCGCCACCCACGTCGTGCCGCACTTCGGCGAGCGCCCTGGCGGCCACCAGACCTTCGCGCTCAACGACTCCCGCCTCGGCACCAACGTCTGGACCGGCGACACCCGCACCGGCGCCGGCGGCTACACCAGCGAGCACGGCGGCATCGGCTGGCGGCTCGCCGACGGCTCCTTCGTCCACCTCGGCTCCGACGGCTCCGTCATCGCCTCGCACCGCGCCGGCGGCGAGCCCACCGGCGGCGGCCCGACCCGCGACGGCGGCGGCTCGCGCACGTCGGTCATCGAGCGCCCGACCCCCACGCGGAGCGTCGAGGGTGGCGGCGGCGGCCCGCGCAGCACCGAGCGCGCCCTGCCGCCGGGCCATGGCGAGGGCGGCGCCGACCACACCCAGACGACCCACACATCGACCGACCACACATCAACCGACCGCACATCAACCGACCGCACATCGACGGTCGACCACACCCAGACCGACCGCACCTCCACCGACCACACGTCGACCGACCACACATCGCCCGACCGAACGCAGACCGATCGCACGCAGACCGACCACACGTCGACCGGCGACCGCGGCGATCACACCCAGACGGACCGGACCCAAACGGACCAAACCCAAACGGACCGGACCCAAGCTGACCATACGCGGACGGATCGTGCGCAAACCGATCACGCCGGGACGACCGAGCGCGACCACTCGCAGACCACGGACCGCACCAACGACGCCGACCGGACTACCGACCGCACGAACGACGGCGACGGCACGCAGACCGTGGACCGCACGCAGACGGACCATCGCCCGGCGGAGCAGCCGCGCGCCGAGCAGCCGCGGACCGAGGTGCGCGACGAGCAGGTCGCCGCGCGGCACCCGCAGGCCACGCACGAGCGGCCACCGGTGCGCACGCACGCCGAGGAGGTCCTCGCCCGCGTCGACGACACCCGCACGCCGGAGGCACTGCGCGCCGAGCAGCAGACCCACCTGGGCGAGCCGGAGGCGGGGCGGCCGGGGCACACGGTCGAGCACGTCGAGCGGCAGATGCAGGATCTTGCGGTACAAGGGAGGGAGTCGACCCTCGACGGGCACGCCGAGCCGTCCGGGCCGGGTCCCGAGGCGAGGATGCCGGAGCACCCCGACGGCGGCACGCACTGGGTGAGCGCGGCCGGCGGGCACTCCGCGGACCCGCACGACTTCCCGCGCCGGCTCTTCGGCGACGTGCTGGACGCCCGCGTGCCCGGCGGCCTGGCCGGCGCCGAGCCGCACGTCGTGCGGGAGCACGCGCACGAGCTCGCGCAGCAGATCATGGCCGCCGACGACGGCACGCGGCGCATCGACACGGTCCAGAAGCTGCGCGAATACGTTCGCAGCGAGCTCGGCGTGACGGACGCCGCCGGCACCCGCGTCGACCGCACCCGGGTCGAGCAGGCCGCCGACCGGGCCGCCGAGCACGCCCGCAACCGCGGCCCCGAGACCGACCGCACCGCCGTCGAACGCGACCGCCAGCGCGAACACGAGCCCGAGCAGCAACGCGACCGCGGGCCCGAGCACGAGGCCCAGCAGCGCGACCACCAGCCCGAGCGCGAGCGGCAGCAGGAACACGAAGGCCAACAGCGCGACCACGAGGGCCAACGCGACCACGAAGGCCAACGCGACCACGAGAGCCAGCGCGACCACGAAGGCCAGCAGCACGAGCAGCAGACGCACGAGCCCGTGCACACGCCGGGGCGCGAGCCGGTCGAGGTGCGCTTCGCCGAGGACCCGGTGCCCCGCGAGCACACGGTCGAGCGGCGGTTCATGGCGCTCGACCAGTCCAGCGGGCACTGGCGCCTGGTCACCGAGCGCGCCACGATGCACTGGAACGAGGCGGAGTTCGAGCGGCTGCCGCTGGAGCACATGGAGGGCGGCATCGACGGGCCCGCCGCCCGCGAGGCCGCGCACCGCGCCGCCCAGCATCTCGCCGAGCACGAGTACTCCCGGCTCGTCGACGCGACCAACCGGTGGGCCAACGGCGAGGGCCCGGTCGAGGACATCGGCAAGGTCGGCGGCATGTCGGCCGCCGTCGTGCTGCACGACGGGCGCATCGTCGCGGCGACGAGCATGCGCGAGACCACGCACCAGGAGTTCCACGACACCGGCCTCACCAACGCCGAGTGGGAGGGCCTGGGTGCGCGGCGCCAGGCCGAGATCCGGGGCGACTTCCACCCGACGCGCGCGATGGCCGACCGAGCCGTCATGGGCGAGCAGGTGGGCGGGCCCCGCCACCCGCTGGTGCTGCACGAGCTCAACGAGATCCCGCGCCAGCTGCGCTCGCTGACGCACGGCAAGTGCGCCGAGCCGTCCACGCTGAGCAAGGTCGCCCGGATGGTCGAGGCCGACTTCGCCCGCGAGGTCGAGGCGAACGGCGGCCACCCGCGGCCGGGCAGCCGGGAGTACGACGACGCGCTGCGCCAGCGGTTCCACGACACCGTCCGCGACGGTCAGATGGCCAGCCATCGCAACGAGGGCGAGCCGATCGACCGCTCGGAGCAGCTGCCCTGCGCCAGCGACGACCAGCTGCTCGGCCGGCTCGGGCTGCGCTCGGACTACGTCGACCACGCGATCGCGCAGGCGCACATCGACCCGGAGCGCCGGCTCGTCGTCCTGGCCGAGCAGGGCGACCTCCTGCGCGACTACGGCATGCGGCTGCCGGACCTCGGCCCCGACACCGTCGTCGTGGTCATGCACGGCGACGTCGACGGCCGTTCGATCACCGCCCGGATCGGCGGCATGGACGCCACCGGCGCCGAGGTCGCCCGCGTGCTCAACCGCATCATGGCCGAGCACCCGGAGCAGTTCGGCGGCGACCGGCGCATCGTGCTCGTCACGTGCGAGGCCGGCGTCGAGGCCGCGAACGCCGGCTTCCGCGGGCAGACGACGTCGCTGGCCGAGCAGGTGGCGGAGCGCACCGGCCGCACGGTGATCGCCGCGCGGGGCGAGGTCCTCGTCAGCGAGCACGGCGGCGTCGACACCCGCAGCCACCAGCCGGTACCGGACCACGCGGTGGACTCGCGGCCCCGGTTCTCCGAGCCGCAGCGGCCGGGCTGGGTCGAGGTCACGCCGACGCACGACCGCCAGGGCAACATCAACGGCGCGCGCACCCGCGACCTCACCGCGGACGAGGCCCCGTTCCGCGAGCACGCCGACCACCCGGTCGAGGGCCACCAGGTCCGCGCCGACCAGCCCGCGCACGGGCCCGCGCATCCGCCGGCCAACTCGGCAATCGAGGGCACCCGGCACGTCCCCGAGGGCACGAGGCTGCGGCTGAATGAGGACACCGCGTACATCATCGCGGCCGAGGAGACGCACCCCGGCGACTTCGGCGGCGGCGTGCGCGGCCTGGTCCGCGACAACGGCATGCTGCGCGTGGACCTGGCGGGCGAGCGCCCGCACTACTTCCGCGTCGAGGTCGCCGACGGCATGCACGACGTGTCGGTCAGCACCGTCCACACCGGACAGCCGCACGACCCGCACGTCATCCGCATCAGCGAGATGACCGACGGCTACGAGGTCCCCCGCGTCTGGCTCCACGAGATCACCAAGACCCTGGACCAGGCCGCACCCTGGTGGCACCAGGAGCAGCAGCCGCACGGCCTCATGGACCGGATGGCCGCCGAGACGCACGCACCGCAGGCGCGCAGCCACGACCCGTACGTCAACGGCCGCCTCGCCGAGCGCAACCACCTGCTGCGCCAGCTCGGCGACGAGCGCCAGTCGTGGCAGCACGACGAGCTCAGGCAGGACCTGCGCGGCCTGGATCGCGACCTGGCCGAGCACGGCCACGACCCGCACCGGCTCGAACAGGTCGAGGACCCCACCGGGCCCGAGCACGACCCGCACGACGCGCACTGGAACGAGCCGCGCTGGGTCCGCGAAGGACGCCCGCCCTCGATCGACGAGCTCATCCCGCAGACCAAGGCCGAGTCCCAGCGCTGGGCCGGCGCCATCGCCGAGCACGTGCGGCCGCTGTTCGAGCGGTACGAGTTCGGCGGCTTCCACATGCGCCTCGAGCACGACCTGCCGATCGTCGCCCACCGCGACTCCCTGCAGATCCGCCTGGAGGCCGTGCGCCCCGGCCTCGACGGCGGCCGGGCCGGGCACATGTCGTTCACCCTGCGCCGCCTCGAGGACGGCACCCTCGTCGCGCACCACGACCACCTCGGCCTGACCGACACCGGCGAGCGCGGGCGCGGCTTCTACCACCAGCTCAACCAGCACCTCGAAGGCTGGTACCGCTACTCCGGCGTCGACCGCGTCGAGCTGCACGCGGCGGAGTCGGCCGGCGGGTACGTCCACGCGCGCGAAGGCGTCGACTGGGCCAACCCGGGCGCGGCGAACAAGATGCTCAACCGGCTGCAGGCCCAGGTGGACCGCCTCGCCGGCGAGGCCGCGGCCGTCCAGCACTTCATCTACGTGGACCGCTCGACGCAGGTCGGCCACCTCGCGCACGAGTACCGCGCCACCGACGCGCACCAGCTGTACTGGGAGATCGAGCGGCAGCGCGCGGCCGGCCAGGCGGTCCTCGACCGGGCGGCGAACCACCCGTACGGAAGCGACGAGTTCCCGACGCCGAAGGACATCGCCGACGCGGGCCGCCCGCTCGACGGCGACACCGGCCCGGAGCGGATGTGGGGCGGCAAGCGTGCCCTGCTGGGCGGCGCCTGGATGGGCGCCAAGCACATCAGCGACGGCGGGCCCCGCTTCACCCGCGCCGAGCAGGTGACCGCAGGCGCGGTGGAGCACTCCCCGACGTTCCACGCGCACGCCCGGCCGCACCCCGAGCCCGCCGTCGTCGCCGACCACGGCCACCGCGCCCTCGCCGGCGCGATGCAGCGCCAGCCGGAGCACGCGCCGCTGCGCGATGCCCGGGTCGAGCTCACCAGCGCCTCACCGCACCAGCGGGACTGGCCCGGCAACGCCGTCGCGCGCAGCGTCCCGATCGACGCCGCCGGCCGCGACCTGCCGCACGGCACCGTGCCCCCGGAGGGCGGCGGCTACCGCATCGAGATCTCCGACCGCGCCGCCGACGCCGCCATCGATCGCGCCGTCGTCCACGAGGTCGCCGAGACCAACGAGATCCTGACCCGCCACCACAACGGCGAGCCGATCCACGTCCCCGACGCCCTGCGGCCCGGCGCGCACGACCCCGGCGCGCGGCTCAGCCCGCACGACGTCGGCCGCCTCGCCGAGCGGAGCCTGCTGCAGGAGCAGGCCGGCGACCACACGCTGTCCCCGGCCCAGCGCGCGCACGCCGCGCACGAGCTGGGCCTGCTCGACGAGCACCTCGGCCTCACCGGACACGACGAGGCGACGGCCGCCCGGCACGCGCTCGTCGAGGCGCACCAGCGCCCCGCCGACGCCGGCAGCGGGCACCCGCCGGCCAACTCCGCGATCGAGGGCACCCGGCACGTCCCCAACGGCACGCGCCTGCGGTTGGACGAGCACACGGCGTACGTCATCGCGGCCGAGGAAACGCACCCGGGTGACTTCGGCGGCGGCGTGCGCGGCCTGGTCCGCGACAACGGCCTGCTGCGCGTGGACCTGGCGGGCGAGCGCCCGCACTACTTCCGCGTCGAGGTCGCCGACGGCATGCACGACGTGTCGGTCAGCACCGTCCACACCGGACAGCCGCACGACCCGCACGTCATCCGCATCAGCGAGATGACCGACGGCTACGAGGTACCGCGGGTCTGGCTCCACGAGGTCACCAAGACCCTCGACCAGACCGCGCCCTGGTGGCGCCGCGAACAGGGCCTCGTGGACCGCATGGGCACCGAGACACACGACCCCTATGTCAACGCCCGCCTCGCCGAACGCAACCACCTGCTGCGCCAGCTCGGCGACGAGCGCCAGGCCTGGCAGCACGAGGAACTGCGCCAAGACCTCCGCGGCCTCGACCGCGACCTCGCCGAGCACGGCTACGACCCACACCGGCTCGAACAGGTCGAGGACCCGACCGGACCGGCGCACGACCCGCACGACGCGCACTGGAACGAGCCGCGCTGGGTCCGCGAGGGACGCCCGCCGTCCGTCGACGAGGTCGTCCCGCAGACGAAGGCGGAGGCCCAGCGCTGGTCGGGGGCGATCGCCGAGCACGTGCGGCCGCTGTTCGAGCGGTACGAGTTCGGCGGCTTCCGCATGCGCCTCGAGCACGACCTGCCCGTCGTCGCCCACCGCGACTCCCTGCAGATCCGCCTCGAAGCCGTGCGCCCCGACGGCACCAACGCCGGGCACATGTCGTTCACGATGACCCGCGACGAGGGCGGCCGGCTCGCCGTGCACCACGACCACGTCGGCATCACCCTCGACGGCGAGCACGGGCGCGGCTTCTACCGCCAGCTCAACCAGCACCTCGAAGGCTGGTACCGCTACTCCGGCGTCGACCGCGTCGACCTGCACGCCGCCGCCGAGGCCGGCGGCTACGTCCACGCCCGCGAGGGCGTCGACTGGGCCAACCCCGGCGCGGCGGACAAGATGCTCTCCCGGCTGCAGGACCAGGTGCACCGGCTGGCCCGGGACGCCGAGGCCGTGCACCGGTTCATCTACGTCGACCGCTCCACGCCGATCGGCCACCTGGCGCACGAGTACCGCGCCAACGAGGCATTCCAGCTGTACCACGAAATCGAACGCCAACGGCTGGCCGGCCAGGCCGTCCTGGACCGCGCACGCAGCCACCCCTTCGGCAGCCGCGAGTTCCCGACGCCCAAGGACATCGCCGACGCCGGCCGCCCGCTGGACGGCGACACCGGGCGCGACCGGATGTGGGCCGGCAAGCGTGCCCTGCTCGGCGGCGCCTGGCACGGCTCGAAGCACATCAGCTCCGACGGGCCCCGCTTCGCCCGCGGCGGCGAGCAGATCACCGCGTCGTCGGTGCACCGGTCCGAGACGTTCCACGGCTACGCCCGGCCGCGCCCCGAGCCGGCCGAGGTGGCCCACCAGGGCCGGCAGGCGCTCGGCGACGCGCTGCACCGCCAGGCGCAGGACGCACCGCTGCGCGACGCCCGGGTCGAGCTCACCAGCGTCTCGCCCGAGCGGCGGGACTGGCCCGGCGACGCGGTCGCGCGCAGCATCCCGGTCGACGCCGCCGGCCGCGACCTGCCGCACGGCACGGTGCCGCCCGAGGGCGGCGGCTACCGCATCGAGCTGTCCGACCGGGCCGCGGACCCGGCGATCGAACGGGCCGTCGTCCACGAGGTCGCCGAGACCAACGAGATCCTCGCCCGCCACCGCAACGGCGAGCCGATCGACACCCCCGACGCGCTGCGCCCGGGCGCGCACGACCCCGGCGCGCGGCTCAGCCCGCACGACGTGGGCCGGCTCGCCGAGCGGCGGCTGCTGCAGGAGCAGGCCGGCGACCACGAGCTGTCGCGGCGCGAGCGCGCGTCGGCCCGCCACGAGCTGGAGCTGCTCGACGACCACCTCGGGCTCACCGGCCACGACGAGGCCACCCTCGCCCGGCGGGCGCTGGTCGAGGAGCACACGAGCCACCTGCCGCCCGAGCCGGACCGGGCCGCGGTGCCGCACCGGCTCGACGCGCCGTTCCGGTTCGAGGAGATGTACCGCGACCCGCTCTGGCAGCACGACGCCACGCGGTTCGAGCAGGAGGTCGGCGCGCACTTCTTCAACGACGCGCGGACGCAGGAGGCCGCCCGGGACGCGGTGCGCCGGCTGCGCGACGTGCTGACCGACCTCGCCGTGGCCGCCGACCCGCACGAGAGCCCGGCCGTGCTGCGCGAGCGGGTCGAGTCGGCGTTCGTGCGCGACGACAAGCCCGACAGCGCCGGGCAGGTCGGCACCCACGTCCGCCTCGACGAGCTGCTCGAGCACGGCAACCTGCGCGAGCTGATGACGGCGTTCTACAACGCGGCGTACTTCAACTACGAAAACCCCGGGACCCTCTCGCACTCGCTGATCGGCGTCATCGACCACGACCGATGGGCGGCCGCCCGCGAGGCCGGGGTGAACGTCGCCGAGCTTCGCGACGTCGAGCGGCAGCTGGACCACCCGGCCCGGCGGGTGGCCGGGGTGTTGCTGCCCGATCAGTTCTTCCGCGACCCGTTCGCCACCGGCAACGTCGCCTCGCGCTCCGGCCACATCGTCCGCGACTTCGGCGAGCTGTACCGTAGCCAGAAGGCCCGCGAGAACCGGCTGCTGGATGAGCAGGAGCGGCTCGGGCTGATCCACACGGCCGAGGACTACGAGCGGCTCGGTGTTCCGCTCGGTGTGTTCGAGCGCGCGTTCGTCGAGTCGTACGTCGAGTCGCGGGCCGAGGGGCCCTTCACCGACCGCACGCCGCTGCCGTGGCGGGAGGGCCTGACCGCGCACGACACCACCGACAGCCGCTGGGCGCGTTCGGTGGCCGAGCGCGGCCTGCTGCCCGTTGACGGCGTCTCGGGCACCACCGCCCGGATGCTCACCGCGGCCAAGCTCATCGGGCTCGACCACGCGCAGACCGAGCACTTCCTGGACGCGCTCATGGGCTGGATGCTGCCCGGCCGGGACCACTCGCTGTTCGAGATCATGCGCGGCGCCGAGGTGGCCCGGGTGCTGCACGCGGCGCCCGCCGCCGAGCGTTTCGACCCCGCGCACATGTACCGCGAGATCCCCCACATCGACGCGGCCGACCTGCGGGCCCATGTGGCCCCCGACGGGCTGGTGCCGCACGAGGCCCGCTACTACGAGCACGCGATCGACCCGGCCGGCTTCTCCGAGACCCAGCACAAGGTGCAGGACATCGCCGGGCACCTGTGGCCGCAGCTGCGCAGCGGGCACGTCACCGACCCGATGCTGGATCACTGGCTGCGCGAGAACGGGATCGACCCGGCCGACAGCGCGGCGGTGCAGGCGCTGGCCGACCGGCTCACCGAGCCCCATGTCATGGCGCTGGCGGTGTACACCCGGCACAGCCACTATCTGATCAACAACATCGTGCGCACGGAGATGTTCACCCACTCCGACCGGATGGTCGAGGCGCGCTTCAACGCCAAGGTCGACCAGCTCGTGCGCAACTACCTGGACAACCTCGCGCAGGACGTCCGGCCGCTGCCGCTGCCCCTGGCGCTGCGCCCGGTCGTGCACGCCGACACCGGCCATCTCACCTCTGAGTCGGCCCTCGGCGCCGACGCGCAGCGCTGGGTCGACGCGCGGCGCGAGCAGCACGAGTGGAAGCAGCGCGCCGACGAGCTGCGCCGCGAGGGCCGCATCGTCGACGCGCAGGAGGCGAAGCTGCGGGCGCACGACGCCGAGCGCGACCGCCGCGCCGCCGAGCTGGCGCTGCGCCGGCAGCTGCGGGCCGTCGGGCCGGAGCTGCTGCGCGAGATGCGCTGGCACGCCGACATGGTCCAGGACGCGATGATGCAGCTGCCGACGGTCGGCACGCCGGACCACCCGGTGATCGTGTTCCGCGGCGACTGGCGCACCCCGGTGTACTCCCCCATCTACGGCGCCGAGTGGTCGCCGCACGGCATGGCGCGGGAGTTCCTCAGCACCAGCCGCCAGCTCGACGTCGCGGTACGGTTCATGAGCGAGAACCCGGCCGCCGGCCAGAAGGTCCTCGTCGTGTTCAAGCTGACCGGCCACAACGCCCGCGACATCTCGGTCTTCTCCTCGTTCAACACCGACGGCGAGGTGGTCCTGCCGCCCGGCTCGGCGATCGAGCGGGTCGACGACCCGGCGCTCGCCGCCCAGGTCCGGTCGCAACTGCCGGAGTACTGGCAGGATCGGTGCGACATCATCGTCATGACGGAGAGGTGACATGGCCGGCGAGCCAACCGACGAGGCGTGGACGGTGCTGTCCGGGCTGCACCGGGTCCTGCTGCACCTGGCCGGCCGGATGCCCGACGACTGGATGACCACGACCCGCGCGATGCTCGGCGGCGGCGAGCTCGGCTACATGCCCGACATGATCAGCGGCGGCGCGGCCGGCCTCGGCGTCGCCCTGCCGGCCGAGGACATCGCGCTGCTGCGGCGGGTGCAGGCCGACTACGCCGGGCCCGAGGAGCCGGCCGGGCTGGAGCTGGTGCCCGTCGCCGCGCAGCTGCCGCCGACCGGCTACCGGTTCGCCCCCGCGCGCACCGGCGAGGCCCCGGAGCCCGACGAGCACGACGACTCCGCCGTCGCGCTCAACCTCGACCCCGTCGTGGCGGCGGTCGCCCGCGCCTGGCGCACCGGCCCGGACGGCGGCGCACCCACGCGCGTCTTCCTCGTCGAGGTGGACCCGGGCGCGGAGGCCTGGACCGTCGGGCACGACCTGGCCGGGATGCTCGACTGGTCGCCGGAGCGGCCGGTGCCGCAGATCGAGGTGTACTGGACCGGGGAGCCCCTGCCGCCGTACCACGTCGCCGCGCTCGCCGGCGCCCTGCCGCTGTGGCGCCGCGAGGGCGGCCCCGCCCCGGCCGACCCGGGCCTCGAGCTGGTCGAGCGGCTCGTCGACGCGGCGCTGCGGCGCGACCTCGACGGGCTGCGCCGCGCCATCGACTGGCCGCTGACCGGCGCGCCCCGGGTCGCGGCGCGGCTGGCCGAGGTCGAGCCGGCCGAGCGCGACGAGTGGGCGGGTGACATGGTCCCGCGGCTGTTCACCGCGGGCGACACCGTCGAGGGCGTGCTCCAGGTGCTGCGCCAGGTCGTGGTCCTCGTCGGCGACGACCCGACGGTCCACCGGCCCGACGCCGAGGAGGCCCGCGAGGTCCTCGACCGGCTGCTGGTCCCGGCCGTGCCCGGGCTCGGCGGCGAACCGGCCGCGCGCCTGGCCGAGCTCGCCCGGCGCGCCGAGGCCCTGTCGGAGGTGTACCTGGTGCGCGGCGGGCCGACGCTGCTGCCCCTGGTGTGGGCGCCGGACACCGATCGGCTGGTCCTGGTCTATGAGTGAGCAAGTCCATGAGTGAGCAAGTCCATGAGTGAGCAGAACGGCGGGCCGAACATGAGCGAGGAGCGGCAGCGCCGCCTGGCGGCCCTGCGGGCCTGGCACGCCGAGTGGGCCGAGAAGTGGGGCGTCGACGCCTCGCCGTACGAGGGGCAGAGCCTCGCGGACTTCGACGCGCGCATCACGCCGGAGGCCGAGGCCGACTACCAGCGCCACGCCGACGAGATCATGGGCGTCACGCGGCCCGAGCCCGAGCCGCTGCGCATCCCGGAGGGAATGGGGCCGATCCCCATCGTGCCGGTGCCGCTCGAGCAGGCGCCGCCCGCGGCCGCCGACGCGCCGCTGGCCCGCACCCCGTCCGAGGCGCTGTTCTACCTCGAGCTGCAGCCGTGCCCGCGCTGCGGCGAGCGGCGGACCGCGTGGTCCTCGGCGCTGTCCCGCCTCGACGGGGGCACCCTGGCCGAGCGGTACTTCGGGGCGTGCGGCAACTGCGGCGAGCAGCGCGAGTACGTCTTCCGCCTCCCGGAGCGCCACCTGCCGCGACCGGCCGGCGCCGACGTGTTCTACGGCGGGCCCGAACCCTCGCAGCTGTTCGACCCCGGCCAGTGGCTGGGCATGGCGGACCCGCTGCTCGAGCAGATCCGGGCCGACATCGCCGCCGGCGACACCGCGGCCGCCAGGCAGCACACCGAGGTGGCGTGGGTGCACATCGACGAGGCGCTGAAGTTCGTGCCCGACGGCGCCGACGCGGTCCCCGAGTCCGCGTTCTGGACCGAGGCCGGGCGCGAGCGGTACCGCCGCGACCCGCGCCGCTTCACCCGGCGCCGGCTGCTGCTCCTGCAGGAGATGCTGCGTACGGACGTCGGCGCGCCGTCCTGGGCGTCCGCGCCGGACGCGCCGGGCACGCCCGGCGGGATCGCCCGGCCGCCGCTGGCGCGCACCAGCGCCGAGGCGCACCTGTACCTCGACCTGCAGCCGTGCGTCTGCGGCGCGACCCGCGCGCAGTGGCGCAGCCAGGTCCGCGGGCTCGACGGCGACCTCGCGCGCGAGTACGAGGCCAGCTGCCCGCAGTGCGGCCGCGACCGCCGCTTCGTGTTCCGCCTGCCGCAGGAGCCGCCCGCGCCGTCCCGCGAGGGCGCGGACTTCAGCTACGGCGACGGGCCGCACTCGGAGCTGATCGACCCCGGCCAGTGGCTGGGCGAGTCCGACCGGCTCGCCCGCTCGGTGCCGATGCTGCCGGCCGGCGCCGACGCGGCGCAGCGCGAGCGCTTCCGCTTCGCCATCGGGCGGGCCGCGGCGGCGCTGAGCGAGGCGGCCCGGTTCGCGCCGCCGGGCGCGTCCGCGGTGCCCGAGGAGGCGTGCTTCACCGAGGCGGGCCGGGCCCTCTTCCGCGCCGAGCCGGGCCGGTTCCGGCTCGACCGGCTGGCCGCCGTACGAGGGAGCTATCTGCAGTTGCTGGAACTGGCGGAGCGCTGATGGAGCGCGTGTGGCCGGGGACGCAGTATGCGCTGCGGCTGGTGAACTTCGGCTCGCCGCTGGTCCGCCAGCGCCACGACCGCGGCGTGCTCGTCAACCCGCAGGGCTTCCCGGACTGGGAGTTCCACGCCCGCGCGCTGGTGCGCCTCGGCGACCCGCCCGCCGGGCTCACCGTGGACGAGATCCGGGTCGTCGACGTGCTGGCGGCCAACGCGGTGCTGCGCCGGGACGGCACCGACCCGCTGTTTGAGGGCGACGACGGCGACGTGCCGCGCACGCCGCAGGGCTGGACGTGGGCGCACCTCGGCGGCCGGCGCGAGGTGGCGCTGGTGCCGATCGAGCTGCACGCGTCGTTCCGGCACGCCGGCGGCGTCAGCACGCTGCCGCTGGACCGGTCCGTGCGCGGGCTGCGGGTCGACCTCGAGCCGGTGTGGGCCGGCGTGGCGCCCGACATCCAGCAGGTGCCCGCCGACGTCATGGCCGAGCTCGAGCAGGCGCTGGGCTATGGGCTGCCGCCGCGGTACCGCGGGTTCCTCGCGCAGACCAACGGCGCGGCGCCGCGCGAGCCGGGCGTCATGCCGGGCTTCGGGTTCGTCGCCGACCAGCGCTTCTACGGCCTCGCCCGCCCCGACCCGGCGCAGGACCTGATCGTCGCCAACCAGTACACCGGCGACCGCTTCACCGAGGAGTTCCTCGGCATCGGCTGGGTGCAGGGCGGCACGGTCGCGGTCAAGGTCCACGGCGAGGACATCGACTCCATCTGGTACTTCGACGACGACGACGACCGGGCCGACGCGCGCGACGACGCGGCCGGGGTCGCCGCCCGCCTGCTGCACCGCTGCGCCGACTCGATCGAGCAGTTCTGGAACCGCCTCGACCGGCCGGCCCAGCCGCTGCTCGCCGCCGCGGCCGACCTCGCGAGCTCCGGGCGGGCGGCCCAGGCGCGCCCGGACGGGCTGGGCGAGTCGCTGCCGCCGAGCCACCGCGCGCCGTGGCAGCCGCCGCGGGTGCCGGACGAGGAGTACTTCTCCGACCCGGCGATCCGGCTCATGCTGCTGCGCCAGGACGAGCCCGCCGAACCGGCCTGATCGCGGCGCATGCGTACCACGTATCGTCGCTTGCGAGGCGACCTGAAGGACGGTGGCGTGAACATCCAGTGGTACCCGCGGCGGTATGCCCGGCTCGGCGCGGCCGCGGCGGCCCTCGCCATGCTGGCGGCCCCGACGGCGGCGGCGCTGGTGTGGCCGGGCACGGCCGCCGCGGCGCCCAACTGCGCCGACCCGGGCACCACCGCCAAGCAGACCAACTGGGCCCGGCCCGCGCTGGCCCTCGACCGCGTCACGCCCCTGAGCAGCGGCGCCGGCCAGAAGATCGCCGTGCTCAGCACCGGCGTCGACGGCCAGCACGCCCAGCTACGCGGCCGGGTCGACGCCGGCGCCAGCGTGGTGCCGGGCGTGCCCGGCGCGGGCAACACCGACTGCAGCGGCCTCGGCACCCAGGTCGCGGGCGCCGTCGCGGGCGGCCAGCTCGGCGACACCGGCGTCATCGGCGTGGCACCCAACGCGCGGATCGTGCCCATCCGCGTCGCCGACCAGCGCGCCGGCAGCGAGGTGAGCCCGGCCGTCCTCGCCGCGGGCATCAACGCCGCCGTGAACGCCAAGGTCGACGTCATCTGCGTGCCGGTGGTCGCCTACACCGACAGCGAGGAGCTCGAGGCGGCGGTGCGGGCGGCGATCGCGGCCGGCATCCCGGTGGTCGCCGCGTCCGGCGACCCGCCCGGCCAGGACAACCCGAAGCCGTATCCGGCGTCCTCGCCCGGCGTGATCGCGGTGACGGCGCTGAACGCCGCCGGCGCCGTGGTCGCCCGCGCCGGCTCCGGCGACTTCGTCACGCTCGGCGCGCCGGGCGCCGCCGTCGTCACCCTGCAGACCGGCAGCGGCCTGGTCGTGGTCGACGGCACCGGCGTCGCCGCCGGCTACGTCGCCGGCGCGGTGGCGCTGCTGCAGGCCAAGAACGCCAAGTTGTCGCCGGCGGCGGTCGAGCGGCAGCTCACCGGCACCGCGACGCCGACGCAGCCGACGTCGCGGAACAAAGCGCTCGCCGGCATGGTCAACCCGTACCGCGCTCTGAGCGAGACGCTAGTGCTGACCTCGGGCGCGCCGATGCCCGGCTACGAGCCGCCGCCGGCGGCGAAGACCGACCCGGCCAAGGCGCGGGCGCGCGACCGGGCGCTGATCGTCGCGGCCGGCGCCCTCGGGGTCGCGGTCCTCGTCGGCATGGTCGCGATCGGGCTGCGCACCGGGCGGCGCCGCTCGTGGCGGCCGATGCTGGCGCCGCCGCCGATGGAGCCGAACGACTCCGTCGAGGCCATGGCGCCGGTGCTGCTCTTCGAGGAACAGCGGTGAGCGAACCGGACCATCCGCCGGTGCGCGACCTGCCCATTCCCGGCGCCAGGTATGCGCTCACGGTCTTCCACCCGCCCGCACCGGTGATGCGGATCCGCTACCGCGACGGCGTCGTCGTCGGCGGGCACGGCTTCCCGGTGTGGACGCCCTACGCCCGGGCCGTCGTGGAGCTGCCCGACCCGCCGGCCGGCCGCGGCGTCGACGAGATGCGCGTGCTGGACGTGCTGGCGGCCAACGCGGCCCTCGCCGCCGCGGGCTCGCCGATGGCCGCGCCGGACCGGGCCACCCCGCACGGCTGGGTGTGGGCGCACCTGGGCATGACCCGGCGGATCGCGCTCGTCCCGGCCGACCTGCACGCGAGCTTCGCCCACCTCGGCGGCGTGTCGACCATGCGCGCCGAGCGGGCCCGCCGCGGCGTCGACACGGCGGGCGCGCCGGGCGTCGGCGCGCTCAGCCGGGTGCGGCTGCCGGAGAGCGGGCTCGCCCGGGTCGAGGAGTCACTCGGCTACCGTCTCCCCGAGGCGTACCGCGAGTTCCTGCTGGAGACCAACGGCGCCCGCCCCGAGTTCCCGGCGGTGCACCCGGGCTTCGGGTTCGTCGCCGACCAGTACCTCTTCGGCTTCGCCCGCGAGGACTGGATGCAGGACCCGGTCTACGTCGGCGGCTGGTTCGCCGACCGCCTGACCCGGGAGTTCCTGGTGGCGGGCCACGTGCAGGGCGGCCAGATCGCCGTGAAGGTCCGCGGCGACGATTCGGGTTCCGTCTGGTACCTCGACGACGACGATCCCCGTGACGCGGACACGTTCGACGCGGAGTACCGCTGCGCGCACCTGCTGCACCGGCTCGCCGACGACTTCGCGCAGTTCTGGGCGCAGCTTCGGGTCGTGCCCTACTGGCTGCACCGCCTGGCCGCCGAGCTCGTCGAGCAGGGCCGCGTGCGGCTGGTGACGGACGAGCCCGCCGGCGCCTCCCTGCCGCGCAGCCTGCGGCCGATGGAGCGCTCGCACGAGCCGCCCGCCCTCGTGCCCAACACGGGTTGAAACGGCGCTCGGCCGGCGCCCACCGCGTTCGGTGAGTGCCGGCCGAGCAACGTCGCCGGCGTCAGAACCGGGCGGCGGCAGCGGCGTCGGCCTGCTGCATGTTCACAGCGGCGTTGCCGACCTTCTGCGACAGCGTCTGCAGCGTCGTCGCCATCTGGTCGGCGTTGCTGTGCCACTTCTGGCTGCAGCCCTGGAACGCGTCCGCACCGGCACCCGACCAGCCGTTGGCCAGCAGGTTGTTGAAGGTGCGGTCGACCTCACTGAGGTGCTCGTTCATCTGCGTCACGAAGGCCGTGATCGAGCCCGACAGCGAGTTGATGCCATTGAAGTCGTAAACCAGATCGTCGTTGGCCATCTCGTTCTCCTCTCCGCTGTCCCGCTCAGCCGCGCAGCTGGTTCGCGACAGGACCCAGACCCGGGTTGTACTCGTTGGCCACCTTGGCGATCTCCGCCGACGCGTCCGCGTCCGTGCTGCCGAACAACGCGTTGGACTGGCTGACGTTGCCCGCCATGGTGTTGAGGGCCTCGAGGATGTTGCGCAGCTCCTGGCCCAGCTGGGCCGAGGTGTTCTGGAAGCTGTTGCCAGCGCCACCCTGGAAGATCGCCGCCTGGGTCTCGATCTCGTTCAGCAGCCGCGTCAGGTTGAGGGCGATGCCCTCGCCCGCCTGCGTCGCGACGTTCGCCGCGTTGTTCAGCATCTCGGGCGTTACCCGAGTCGGTCCTGCCACTACTCTCACCCCGTCTCTCAGTTGCGACCGGCCAGGGTCCCGGCTGCGTCGGACCGTGTGTCCGGGCAACATATGGCCGACCGTCGTTTGCACGGCCCAATCCCGAGGCTACCAAGCAGCGCAAGTTTCCGCGCTATCGCGGGCTTCGATGAACGTCACTTCGCATTCAGCGGTGCCGCCGCGCTCGCCGCGCCGCGATTGAGCGCCGGGCCGGCCGGGATCCGCACGAGCAGCGCGGCGGGCACCCGCGTCGCGGCGTCCGGGTTGTAGCCGAGGAACGCCACGTCGTCCTTGGAGGCCACCGGGAAGCGGATGCCGGTGTCCGTGACCAGCGACCAGCCGCCGATCGGGAAGCCTGGCGTCGGCTCGCTGACCACGAGCGCGGCCTTGCCGGACGGCACCGCGACCAGGTCGGCCAGCGCGCCGCCGGAGGCGGTGCGCCCGCGCGTGGGCACGCCTTCGAGGTCGCCGGCCGGGCCGAGCGACACCGCCGCCGTGCCGGACTCGCCGTACTCGAGGCAGACCTGGTCGCCGGCGCCGGGCGCGGTCAGGTGCGGCGGCTTCAGCGGCGGCGCCTGCGGCCCCGTGACGGCCGGCAGCGCGTTGGAGCGCCTCGCCTTGTCGGCGTTGCCGAGGTCGACCTGGACCGGGTTGCCGCCGGCCTTGACCGCGATGTCCTTCTGCAGCTCGGTGAGCGGCGCGAGGCCGTCGTCGAACACGAGGTAGTACAGCGGACCGGACCCGGTCTGCGCGACGAGGACCTCGCCGTTGTTGTGGTTCGGCAGCGCCGCACTCTTGGCGCCCGCGTTGGGCACCTGGATGTCCTTGATGTCCGCTCCGGCCGGCAGGCTCTCCAGCAGCGCGCTGCCGATCGGGGTGCTGGGCGCCGCGGCGAAGAGGGACGAAAGGACCGCCTTTTCCACGCGGTACCGATATCCGTGCCAGATCAGCGCGAGTGCGCCCGAGCTGTCGGTGGCGAGGATGCCGTCGTCGGCGGGCAGCGCCTTGGTCCCCGAGGCCGGGCGGCCGGCGGTGAGCTGCACGACGGTCGCGCCGCCGCCGTTGCCGGTGCGGTTCTGCACCGAGCAGACGGTCCACGGCATGCCGGTCAGGTGCTTGGCGTCGGGCACCGAGTTGGGCGCGCCGGCGATGCCGACGGGCGCGGTGCGCGGCATGTCGCCGAGCGAGTTGGCGGCGACGCTCTTGACCAGCGGCGGGGCGTGCCCGGCGGCCAGCAGCGCGGAGGCGTAGTTGAGCGTCGGGTGCAGCGCGCCCTCGGAGTAGACGAAGGTCGCGCCGCTCTCCTTCTCGACCACGACCGTGCCGTCGACCTTCCAGCTGTTGCCGCCGGTCTTGGTCAGGATGCCGTACACGCCGAAGGCGGCGGCCACCAGCACGGTGACCATGCCGCCGATGAGCATCGCACCGCCGCCGCGGCGCAGCGGCGACTGTGCCGGGTCGGTCTCGCGCATCACGAACGCGGAGACCACACGCTGGCTGCGGAACTGGTACGACTGCAGCTGGTCGCGGCGGGATGCCATGTCAGCCCACCGAGGAGAACATGCCCTGGACGGTCTGGAACACGCCCAGCACCCAGCAGGCGAGCGGGATCAGCGACATGAGCGTGAGCACGTCCAGCACATCGGCGATGCGCCCGAGATACGGCGAAGGGCTGCGCCTGCTGTACCGCAACGTCGCGCTCAGCACCACCGCCGCCACCACGAGCACCACGGCGAGCAGCAGCACCCGGCCCGAGCCCGGGTCGGTGTGCCGCATCCAGCCGAAACCGGCGACCGTGAGAATGATCACCGCGCCGATCAGCAGCGGCAGGCGCTGTGCGGCGGTCGGGAAGAGCCGCCCGCGCAGCAGCAGCGCGGCCGTGCCGACCAGGGCGAGCACGATGCCGCCCACGCCGGCGTCGGACAGCAGCACCACGCCGGCGAGCACGCCGACCACCGCGGTGGCCACGAGGCCGCCGGTGAGCAGCTCCGTGGCCCGGGAGACGGCCGCGAAGACGCCGGCCCGCTCGGGCAGCGGCGCGTCCTCGAGGATCTCCTCCGGCCGCTGCGGCAGCGCCGGCAGCGGGATGCGCCCCATGGAGCTGGCCAGCAGCGGCTGGGCCGGCAGCAGGCCGAGCGTCAAGGTGAGCACGATGGCGGCGGAGCTGCCGGCCGAGGCGCCGGCCAGGCAGATCAGGCCGCCCGCGACGCCGCCGAGCCCGACGCCGAGGCCGGCGACGAAGATGCGGGCCAGCGCCGCCACACCGACCATCGCGATCGCGCTGGCGAGGATCAGCGCGGCGCCGCCGGCGACGACCTGCGCGCTGTCGAGGTGCCCGGCCGCCTGCCCGCTGGGCGCGGTGACGAGCGCACCGCCGAGCGCGGCGTAGAGCAGGGCGTAACCGGCGACCACGGCCCCCGCGACCGCGTCGCCGCCGACCCGCGCGAGGAACACGCCGGACAGCACCAGCACGCCCGCGGCGCCGAGGCCGATGCCGCCGGGCAGCAGCCACGGCGAGCCGGCGATGGCGAGCAGGACCGCGCCGAGCACGAGGATCGCGCCGACGGCCGCCAGGCCGAAGCGGCGGGTCGCCGCGCCGCCCCACGAGCGGCCGGTGCGCCGCGCGGAACTGGCGATCACCTCGACCACGTCGTCGTAGGCCGGCTCCGGCCAGTTCAGCCGGCGCGGGGCCAGGTGCAGCAGCTCGCCGTCGCGAACGGACTGACTGGCCAGATCACTGTCGGCGTCGAGCTCGCCACCGGACGTGCGCCGCAGCGTCCAGCCGCCGTGCGCCTCGCCAGCGTCGGCGATCTCCACGCCGGCGTGTCGAAGCAGATGCGGCAGCAGGTCGGCGACGAGGATGTGGTCCGGGAGCGCGACATCGACGCGGCGATGCGGGGTCGACACGGTCACCCGGGTCAGACCCACTCCCACCGGGGCAGTCACCAGCTCCACCTCTCCACGGTCGGCGTCCGCGCAACCCGGGGTGCCCGGCGGTGCCGGGTGGCCGGCGGATGAGGCGCCCAACCTAACATGGCGCTGGTCTAGCATAGGCGCCGGCATATTTCGGGGGAGGCGGTGACCGGGTGGGTCAGATCGTTGTCCGGCGGCTGCCGCGCCGTCCGGCGCCGGCAATGCCGACCGGGGAGATCGTGCTCGACTCGCCCCCCGACCTGCCCGCCGCGGGCGGCAAGGGGTGGGGCCGGCTCCTCATGATCATGCCCATGGCGGCCGGTGGCGCGGCGATGGGCCTCATGATGGGCGCACAGCGCGGCGGCCCGCTGTCCTATGTGGCCGGCGGCATGTACGGCGTGTCGATGCTCGGCATGATCGCCAGCCAGATCTCCACGATGGGCGGCACGCAGAGCAAGCGCGACATGGCCGAGGCCCGGCGGCAGTATCTGCGCCGCCTGAGCCAGCAGCGCGCCCAGGTGCTCACCGCGATCCGCCGCCAGCGCGAGGCGCTGGGCTACCGGCACCCGGACCCGGAGTCGCTGTGGTCCACGGCGTCCAGCGGCCGGCTGTGGGAGCGCCGCCGCCGCGACTCCGACTTCGGCGTGGTCCGGGTCGGGCGCGGCCCGCAGGAGCTCGCCACCCCGCTGGTGCCGCCGCAGACCCGCCCGGTCGACGAGCTCGAGCCGCTGTGCGCGGCCGCGCTGCGCAAGTTCGTGGCGACGTACTCCGTCGTGCCCGACCTGCCCGTCGCCATCGCCCTGCGCGACTTCGCCCACGTCTATGTCCGGGGCCAGGCTCGCCGCGCGCGGGCCAACGTCCGCGCGATGCTCGCCCAACTCGCCACGTTCCACGCGCCCGACGACCTCGTGATCGCCTTCTGCGTCGGCGACAATGTGCGCAGCGAGTGGGACTGGGCGAAGTGGCTGCCGCACGCCCAGCACTCGGCCAAGACCGACGCGGTCGGCCCGGTGCGGCTGTTCTCGCCGAGCATCACGGCGCTGGAGGCCACGCTCGACGACGTGCTGGGCGACCGGGGCCGGTTCAACCCGTCCGCCGCGGGCGGCTCGCGCCAGCAGGTGGTCGTCGTCATCGACGGCGGCTCCACCAGCGGCTCCGACCACCTGATGACCGACGGCGGCATGGAGGGCGTGACCCTCATCGACCTGTCCAACCCGCCGCCGCGGCTGCTCGACGACGCCTCCGTGCTGCTGGACATCGCCGAGGACGGCACCGTCACCGGCACCACGCTGGACGGCAGCACCCAGGTCGGCGTCGCCGACGAGCTGAGCCGCCAGCGGGCCGATGCGCTCAGCCGCGAGCTGTCTCCGCTGCGGCTGTCCGCCGCCTCCGTCGCCGAGCAGACCGGCGTCGCCACCGACCTGGGCCTGGCCGAGCTGCTCGATCTCGGCGACCCGTTCGAGGTCGACCTGGCCGACATGTGGGCCGGCCGGCCGACCCGCGACCGGCTGCGGGTGCCGATCGGCGTCAACGAGCAGGGCCGCCAGATCGAGCTGGACCTCAAGGAGTCGGCGCTGGACGGCATGGGCCCGCACGGCCTGCTCGTCGGCGCCACCGGCTCCGGCAAGTCGGAGCTGCTGCGCACGCTCGTGCTCGCCCTGGCGATCACGCACAGCCCCGAGATCCTCAACTTCGTCCTCGTCGACTTCAAGGGCGGCGCGACCTTCGCCACGCTCGACCGGCTGCCGCACACCAGCGCGATGATCACCAACCTGGAGGAGGAGCTCTCGCTGGTCGACCGCATGCTCGGCGCGATCTCCGGCGAGCTGACCCGCCGCCAGGAGCTGCTGCGCCGGGCCGGCAACTTCGCCTCGCAGCGCGACTACGAGCGCGCGCGGCTGTCGGGCATCCCGCTCGCACCGCTGCCGAGCCTGCTGATCATCGTCGACGAGTTCAGCGAGATGCTCGCCGTGCGACCGGACTTCATCGAGATGTTCGTGCAGATCGGCCGCGTCGGCCGGTCGCTGGGCATCCACCTGCTGCTGGCCTCGCAGCGCCTCGAGGAGGGGCGGCTGCGCGGGCTGGAGACGCACCTGTCGTACCGCATCGGCCTGCGCACGTTCTCGTCCATGGAGAGCCGCGCGGTGCTCGGCGTGGCCGACGCCTACGAGCTGCCCCGGCTGCCCGGCCACGGCTACATCAAGGCGGGCGTCGAGGGCCTGATCCGGTTCAAGGCGGCGTACGTCTCCGGCCGCTACCGCCGGGGCGGGCGCGCCCGCCTGGCCGACAGCCCGAGCGTCGACCCGGTCCGCGCGTTCTCGACCTGGTATGCCGCGCCCGCCGGCGAGGCCGCCAAGGAGCTGGAGGACGCCGCGGTCGAGGCGCCGCAGGAGCCGGTGGAGGAGGTCGTGCGCGGCGACAGCCTGCTCGACATCCTGGTCGACCGGATGGACGGCCAGGGCGTGCCGGCGCACCAGGTGTGGCTGCCCCCGCTGTCCGACCCGACCACGCTCGACGAGCTGGTCACCGGCCTCAACGCGACCCCGGATCGCGGCCTCACCGCCGGCGACCCGGCCCTGCACGGCAACCTGCACGCGGTGGTCGGCATCGTCGACCGCCCGTTCGAGCAGCGCCGCGACCCGATGTGGCTGGACATGTCCGCCGGCTCCGGCAACCTCCTGGTCGTCGGCGGCCCGCAGAGCGGCAAGAGTACCCTGCTGCGCACGATGATGGCCTCGCTGGCGCTGACGCACACCCCGCGCGAGGCCCAGTTCTACTGCCTCGACTTCGGCGGCGGCTCGATCGCCACCCTGCGCGACCTGCCGCACGTCGGCGGGGTCGCCTTCCGCCGCGAGGTCGACAAGGTCCGCCGCACCGTCGCCGAGCTGTACCTGCTGCTGCAGCAGCGCGAGACGCAGTTCGCCGACTGGGGCGTCGACGGCGTCGCGTCCTACCGCCGCATGAAGCGCGAGGGCCGCCTCCCCGACGAGCTGCTCGGCGACGTGTTCCTGGTCGTCGACGGCTGGAGCACCGTCCGCACCGACTTCGAGGAGCTCGAGCCGCAGCTGACCGAGCTGGCCGGCCGCGGCCTGGGCTTCGGCATCCACGTGGTGGCCGCGGCCACCCGCTGGATGGAGGTCCGCCCCGCCATCCGCGACCTGTTCGGTACCAAGGTCGAGCTGCGCCTGGGCGAGCCGTCCGACTCGGTGATCAACCGCCGCGCGGCCGTCAACGTCCCCGAGGCGCCCGGCCACGGCCTCACGCCCGAGGGCCTGCACTTCCTGGGCGCGCTGCCGCGCGTCGACGGCCACTCGTCCAGCGAGGACCTGACCACCGGCCAGGCGGCCCTGGTCGCCGCCGTGCGCGACTGCTGGCCCGGCCAGCCCACGCCCCCGGTGCGCCTGCTGCCCGACCAGCTGCCGTACGAGTCGCTGCCGCAGCGCCCCCACTCGGGCCGCGGCGGCTTCACGATCGGCCTGGCCGAGGCGGACCTGTCCCCCGTGGTCCTGGACTTCGACGCCGAGCCGCACGCCCTGCTCTTCGGCGACGTGGAGTGCGGCAAGAGCTCGTTCCTGCGCGGCCTGGCCCGCAGCGTCGCGACGGCCTACGAACCGGCGCAGGCCCGCCTCATGATCATCGACTACCGCCGCAGCCTCCTGGGCGTGGCCAGCCCCGAGCACCTGCTCGGCTACGGCACGTCGGCCCAGGTCACGCAGGGCCTCATCGACCAGGTCGTGGCGGTCATGAAGGAGCGCCTCCCCGGCCCCGACGTGACGCCGGAGCAGCTGCGCACCCGCAGCTGGTGGCGCGGCCCGCAGCTCTACGTCCTGGTGGACGACTACGACCTGGTGGCGTCGGGCCAGCCCAACCCGCTGATGCCCCTGCTGGACTTCCTGGCACAGGGCCGCGACATCGGCCTGCACCTGATCCTGGCGCGCCGCGCGGGCGGCGCCGCCCGCGCGGTCTTCGACCCGGTGATCGCCCGGATCCGCGAGCTCGCCTCGCCGGGCATCCTGATGTCGGGCCCGCGCGAGGAGGGCGCGCTCTTCGGCCAGGTCAAGCCGCGCCCGCTGCCGCCGGGCCGGGCCCAGCTCATCACGCGCCGGGAGGGCAACCGCCTGATCCAGCTGGCCTGGAGCCCGCCGGCCGGCTGATCTCCTCGACGACGTCGCGCGGCACGGGTACGGTCTCCCGGTGACTGATCTTGGCTACCTGTGCCGGTGCTGCGGCGAGCGCCACGAGGGCATGCCGTTCTCCTACGGCCCCACCGCCCCGGCACAGTGGCGCGACGAGCTGGCGGACGACGAGCGCAGCATGCTCGACAGCGACCTGTGCATCATCGAGGCCCGGTTCTTCTACGTCCGCGGCCGGATCGTCATCCCGGTGCTCGACGCCGAGCCCGAGTTCGACTGGCTCGTCTGGGTGTCCCTGAGCCGCCCGAACTTCGAGCGGATGCTCGACGTGTGGACGACGCCGGGCCGGGAGCAGGAGCCGCCGTACTTCGGCTGGCTGTGCACCGAGCTCCCGGTGTACCCGGCGACGACGCTGAGCCTCAAGACCCACGTGCACACGCAGCGGGTCGGCAAGCGCCCGCACATCGAGCTGGAGGCCACCGACCACCCGCTGGCCGTCGAACAGCGCACCGGCATCACCCTGAGCCGCGTGCAGGAGTTCGCCGAGCTCCTGCTGCACCCCGACGCCTGACCGGCCGCGGCCCGCCGGGTCAGCGCTGGGGCGCGCCCAGTAGGTAGTTCTCGATCGCGGTGCGGTGCAGCCAGACGTAGCGGTGGGAGCCGTCGCCCAGCACCGCCAGCATCTCCGGCTCCAGCTGTTGCATCAGGCGCATGGTCGTGGCGTTCAGGCCCAGCACGTGTGCCGCGATCTGCGCCTCGCCCGGCTGCAGGCGCTGGAACAGCACCAGGTCCGCCGCGCCGAGGACGCTCATCGCGTTGTGGTCCAGGTGGTGTACCACGGTGACGCGGGTCTGCCAGGCCGCCAGGGGCGCCGCGGCGCCGCCGGGGGCGGTGTCGCGCACCACGAGCATCGGGCGGTAGGCGCTGCCCGGCGGCAGGTCGAACTCGGCCGGGGCCATCTGGACCCGCTCCCGCTGACCGACGGCGTGTGCGCCGAGGCCGTCCCAGGCCGAAGGCTGGGCGGTGATGGCGTAGACCTGCGCGCCCACGGCGAGGGCCCGGAACGTGAGCAGGCGGGCCGCCCAGACGCCGCCGACGAGGACGATGTTGGTGGGCTTGCGGCGGAAGAGGCGCACGACGACCGGGGTGCGGTCGCGGTCGGCGCCGACCAGCAGGCCGGGGCCGAGGGCGGGGGCGGAGAGCTGGTCGAGCGCGGCCGCGTTCACCAGGTGGCTGCCGATGTGCAGGCCGGTGAGGCGCTGCGAGGACGGCTGCGGTGCGCGCTCGCCCGGGCGGTACACCGTGCCGGGCGGCGCAGGCGGTGCGCTCGGTGCGGCCGCGGCGCCGGCGCTCGGGCGGGTCAGCACGGCGCTGGACGCCCACTGCTGGCCCACGGCGGCGGCCTGGCTCGCGGCCTCGGAGGTCTCGGTGGTGCGCGCCGCGCCCTGCACGGTCGGCGCGGCGACGGTCTGACCGGTCGTCCACGGTGCGGGCGCCTGCTGGCCGGTGCCCTGCGCGGGGACCTGGGCGGGGGCGCCCTGGGCCGGCGCGGCCTGCGGCTGGGCGGCCGCGGCGCCGTACACGGCGGCCTGCGTGTACGCGGCACCGCCACCGCCCGGCGGATACTGCTGCGGCTGCTGCGGGCGGCGCAGCGTCGCCTCTGCGTGCTGCTGCTGGTAGGGGTCCGCTTGCGGATCGTACGGCGGCTGGCTCACCAGCGACCCCCTCCCGTCGGTGCGGTCGCGTAGACCGCCGGCGCCTGCTCGCCGTCGAGGCGCTGGACCTGCGCGCCGAGCTCCTCTGCGGACCTGACCACGGCCGACTGCGCATCAGCCAGGCGGTCGCTCGTCGTGGCCACCCGTACCAGGCAGCGCAGCTCGGCCTCGCCCAGCGGGGCGTCGAGCACGTCGGCCTCGAGGTCTGCCGGGGGTACCGCCACGATTGTCGCAACCGTCGTCTGCATCGCCGGAATGGTCGCGAGGCGTTGCAGCAGCGCGGGCACGCGGGGCGGCGCGGGCCACTCGCTGATCCAGAAGCAGCTGTGCACCAGGTGGCCGCTGTGCCAGCCGTTCCACTCCTCGTGCGGGCCCTCGGGGCCGCCCGGCAGGCCGCAGCCCTGGCGCAGCGCGGCGAGCAGAGCGGGCCGGTCCAGCGGGCCGGCGGACAGCCCGACCCGCTGCAGCGTGTGCACGGCGCGGCGCAGCAGCGCGGCGACCACGACCGGTGCGCGCTCGTGCACGTCGCCGTCGGCTCCGGCGACCGCCAGGCGGTGCTCCTCCAGGCGCACGACCAGCCAGGACACGCGGTTGACGGGCGCCGGGCCGGAGCCGATCTCCTTGAGCAGGTCCTGGTAGGAGCGGGCGGCCTGCGGCGGCGGCTGGACGGCCGGCGACGTGGCGGGGCTGGCCTGCGTGACCACCTGCAACAGCACGCCGGCCTGGCCGGTGGCGGCGAGGGTGCGCGCGAGCATCGGCAGCGGCACCGGCGAGGTGGGCTGGTCGGCCATCACGGTGGTGGGCTCGATCTCGGCCACGGCATACCAGCCCGCGGGGTCGCGGGCGACGGCGACCACGGCGTGCGCCTCGGCGTCGGGCGCCTGCTCGCCGTCGCGGGCGAGCTGGCCGAGGTCGGTGGTCTCGCTCGAGTCGCGCGCGGCGCCCGCGCGGCCGAGCTCGGTGATGCTCAGGCCGGGTGCGAGCAGGTGCAGGTCGGCGAGCTCGTCGGCCGGGCCGCCGGCCGGGCGCGCCGCGCGGCGGTGGCGGAACATCCGGGTGATGCGCCACTGCTCGAGCCACCAGCGGCCGCGGCTGCGGGCCAGCACGGCGATGCACAGCACGGCGGCGACGAGGGCGACCGGCAGCGCCACCAGCACGCCCTGGCCGAGCAGCGCCACCGCGGTGACGACCAGCGCCTCGACGACGAGCAGCTGCAGGATGTGCACCGGACCGAGCTGCCCGCTGCGCTTGGCCGGGCGCATCTCCGGAGTGCCCGGCGGGGGCTGGGACGTCGAGCCGACCCTCGCCACGGCCCGAACCCCGGTCGCCGTCTCCGTCACGATGCTGGTCCCCCCGCCGTTGTTGCCACGTGCCGATGTCTGCTTGCCATCATAGGTAGCCGTGCCGACGAGCGTAGACGGCGCTCAGTCGGTATCGGTGGCCGCCGGGATCGCAACCGTGCAACGGTCGCAGCGATGGCCCGCGATCCGTGGCCCATCGACGGGTGTACGTGCGGCGATGTTCACGCGACCGGGAAGTTGAAGTACGTGTCGGGGAACGGCTCGTTCTGGAGCGTGTAGTGCCACCACTCCTTGGGGTAGTTCGTGAAGCCGCCGGCGGACATGAGCCCGGTCAGCAGCTCGCGGTTGTCACGCTGCGCCGGGCTCACCCCGTCGGCGGCGGTGTGCGCGAGCGGGTCGAAGCAGTCGAACCCGGTGCCCATGTCGACGGTGTTGTCCGCGAAGCGCTGCCCGGACGGCGCCGTGCACGGCAGCAGCGGCTGCGCCGGGTCGAAGCCGGGCTGCGTCCGCGGCGGGAGCGCCACGATCGTCAGGTCCAGCGTGCTGCCGCGGCTGTGCGCGGTCGGCCCGCCGATGTACCCGTCGGCGAAGAGCCGCGACTTGTCCACGTGCGGGTAGAACTCGCCCTTCATCCGCTGGTCGGAGTCGTGCGACCACGACACGAAGTCGTCGACCGCCTGCTGGGGCCGATAGCAGTCGTACACCTTGAGGCTGTACCCCTTGGCCACCGCCTTCTGCTGCACGCTGCGCAGCGCCTCGGCCGCCTGCCGGGTCACCAGGCAGCGCGGCTGCTTGTAGCCGGCGACCGGCCGCCCGACGAAGTTGTGCGGGGTGGCGTACCGCATGTCCTGCAGAATGCTCGGATCCACATCGGACAGTGCCACGAAGCCCTCGTGCACCGGCGCGAGCGACGGGGTGGCGGACGGCTCCGGGCTGCGTGACGGCTCGGCACCGGTGGACGCTGGTGGCACGACCGGCACGGACGGCGCCGGCGAGGCCGGACCCCCGCAGCCGGAGACCAGTAGTGCGGTGGCGACGAGCGCCGTCGCCGCGAACTTCAGGCGCATGCCCGGATCATCCGGTTTTGTCGCCCGTCGATGCGCCCCCGCCCACATACGCCGACACCTGGCCGCTAGCCCCGCGGCCGGAGCCGCTAGCCCCGCGGCCGGAGCCGCTAGCCCGCGGCCAGAGCCGCTAGCCCCGCGGCCAGAGCTGCCGGGCCCGCTCGCCGTGCGGCGCGATGCGCCCGATCAGCACGTCCAGCTCCGTCGGCCGGTCGGGGAGGCGCTCCCACGAGGGCGGGTACTGCTCGGACACATATGCCGCACGAAACGCCCGCGGCGCCGCCTCACCCACGCGCAGCAGCGCATGCCCGGGCGCGTTCGGCAGCTCGTACGCGTCCGGCACCCCGATGAGCTCCCGCGACTGCGCGGCGGAGTACGTGCGCAGCGCGACCCGCTGCGAGAGGTAGGTCGCCAGCCCGCGCAGCCGCTGCGGCTCGAAGCGTTCGTCGGCCAGCACGAGGTGCATGCCGAGCGACCCGCCGACCCGCCCCAGCAGGACCAGCACCTCGACGAAGCCGGGATCGTAGGCGACGAGCGCGGAGAGGTCGTCGCACAGGATGACCAGCCGCGGCCCGTAGCCGCCGCCCCGCAACAGCTCCTGCCGCCGGTACACCTCGCCCGCGATCGCCTCGCCCAGCTCGCGGGTCCCCGTGGGGTAGTCGAGCTGCGTGGCGAACCCCACCGAGTGCGGCAGCGCGGTGAGCGCCTGGTAGGCGGACCCGCCCATGAGGTCGATGAACAGCAGGTTGAGCTCCTCGGGCGGATACGCGGCGGCGAGCCCGACCGCGAGGGTCCGCAGCAGCTCGGTCTTGCCCGATCCGGTCGCGCCCGAGACGTACAGGTGGGCCCCGCCGCCGCCCTCGGACTCCCGCCGCAGGTCGAGCGTCACCGGTTCGCCGCCCGCCGAGGTGCCGATCGCCACGCTGACGGCGGGCCGCCCGGCCGCGGCGCGCCGGCTCGCGACCGGGTCGAACGCCGCCGCGTCCGCGATCCCCCACAGCGCCGCGCCGCCTTCGACCCGCGGCGCCGGAACCATACGGGTGATGACGGCAATGGCGGCACGCGCCGTCTCGCGCAGCACCGGCGGCGTGCCGGCGTGGTCGAGCCCGGCCAGGGCCAGCACGATCGCCCGCGCGTCGGCGCCGGGCCGCACGGCGAGGTCGAGCATCTCGTGCACGGCGGCGAGCCGGGCCGCCGTGTCCTGGCCGCGCACGGTCGTGGTCGCGGCGAGCAGGCGATCGTCCAGCGGGCTGCGCGGCGGCATCGGCCCACCGTACCGCCGCCCGATCACCCCCGGAGGGCGATGGGCGCCACGGTGCAGAGGTCAAGGCTGATTGATGAAGAGGGGGGTGGAACCCATGACCACCGTTCCGGGAAGTGCCGCTCAAGCCACGCACGGCCCCGTCACGATGCCCTTCTGGACGCTGCTGGGCGCCGGGGTCATCACCACGTTGTTCGGTGCCGCGGTGCTGGCCTGGCCAGGGGCCACGCTGCGCCTGCTGGGCGTGCTGACCGGCATCTGGCTGCTCGTCATCGGCGTGATGCGGGTCGCCGGTGCGTTCCGCGCCGGCCACGACGAGGAGCACACGAGCGGCATAGGCATGCGCGGGGTGGTCGACGGCGCGTTCGGTCTGCTCCTGGTGGTCGTCGGCATCGGCTGCCTACGCTCGACGGCCACCGGCGTCATCGCGATGTCGGTGCTCATCGGCCTGGCGTGGCTGCTCAGCGGCTTCGCCGGGGTGCTGCTGGGCATGTTCGCGCACGGCCACACGCGCGGCTGGCTGCTCGGCGTCGGCGTCGGGTCGATCGTCGTCGGCATTCTGTTCCTGGCCTGGCCGGGCCTGTCGCTGCACGCGCTGGTCCTGCTGACCGGCATCACTGCCGTCATCCTCGGCGTCGCCGAGATCGCCGCGGCGATCAGAGCCCGCGGCCACGCAACGGCCTGACGCCCTCACCCCTGCGGGCCAGGCCGCGGCTCCACGCTCGGTAGGACGTACCGCTCGACCGCCTCCGCGAAGCCCTCCTGCTCGTATGAGGCGGTCACGTGGGTCGCCTGGCGGCGTACGTCCTCCGGCGCGTTGCCCATCGCGATGCTCAACCCGCTGCGCACGAACATCGCCACGTCGTTCGGCTGGTCGCCGATCGTGGCGATGTGCTCCAGCGGGATGCCGTAGTAGTCCGACAGGCGCTGGACGACCACGCCCTTCGTGGCCGACGGGTGTGTGACGTCCAGGTAGTGCGGCTGGGAGCGGCTCGCCGTCACGTGGGCGCCGAAGCGGACCCGCAGGTCGGCCTCGGCCAGGGCGACGCGATCGTGGTCGTCGCCCACCCCGACGATCTTGACCGCCCGGTCGAGCACCGGGGCGAGGTCGGTGACCACGACCGGCTGATAGCTCACCGTGCGAGCCTCCCGGCGGGCGTGCGGGGCGTCCTCGTCGGTGAGGTACCAGCCCGTGGAATGGAACACCCACACGTCGAGGTCGTGCTCGCGCAGGGCGGACACGATCGACGGGGCCAGGCCCGGCGGGACGGTGCGCTCGTCGACGACCCGCATGTCGGGCATGACGATCGCGCCGCCGTTGAAGGCCGCCATCGGCACGGTCACGCCGAGCGGCTCGACGAGGCCGACCAGGCCGCTGGGCGGGCGGCCGCTCGTGATGGCGAAGACGACGCCGCGGCGCTGCAGCTCCCGCACGGCGCCGACGGCCCTGCCGGTGAGCCGGCTGTCCCCGGTGACGAGGGTGCCGTCGACGTCGGCGAGCAGTGCCCCGATCCCAGCATTCATTGGGGGTACCTCCAGAAAAAGGCTCAATGCAGCGCGGCCTTAAGCGCGAAGAGCACAATGCCGAAGCTGCAGGCGACGGCGGCCGACACGATGCGCTCGGCGCGGCTGAGCCGGCCGCTGCGGCCGACCTCCCAGCCCGCCAGGCACAACAGCCCGGTGCTGCACAGCAGTGCGCCGAGCACCGCCGGGTACTGCCCGACGCCGAGGATGTCGAGCACGACGAGGACGAACAGTGGCAGCGCCGAGGCGGTCACGATCTCCCAGCCGGTGGACAGCTGCCGCCGCACGACCGCCCACGCCGGGCGGTGGCCCTCGTGGATGCGCTCGGCGACCAGGCGCGAGTAGCGTTCGGCGCTCCAGTAGACGGCGAGCGTGAGCAGCACCGCGATCGCGGTCGCCGTCGCCGAGTGGGCGTGCGAGGTGGCCATGACACCGGAGGCCACGATGACGCCGTAGATGCCGGCTGCGGTGCCCTCCTCCGTGGCCCGCAGGATCAGCCGCTGCGGCACGGGCTCAGCTCTTCTCGAGCGCGCCGCGCAGTTCGAGCAGGTCGCGGCGGGCCCGGCGGTCCAGGGTCGGGTAGTGCGGGTCGGCCGCCATCAGGGTGTGCACGATCGCGGCGCCCGCGGCGATGCGGGCGAACCACTTGTGGTCGGCCGGGATGACGTACCACGGCGCCCACTCGGTGCTGGTGTTCGACAGCACCGCGGCGTACGCGCGCTGGTAGTCGGCCCAGCGCTGCCGCTCGGCGAGGTCGGCCGAGGAGAACTTCCAGTTCTTCGCCGGCTCGTCGATGCGCGCCAGGAGCCGCTTACGCTGCTCGTCCTTGGAGAGGTTGAGGAACAGCTTCACGATGCGGAAGCCGTTGCGGGTGAGGTGGTGCTCCCAGTCGTTGATGGCCCGGAACCGCTCGCGCCACACGCCGCGGCGGCGCGCGGCCGCGGGGAGCCGCTGCTTGTCCAGCAGCTCCGGGTGGACGCGCACGACGAGGACCTCCTCGTAGTGCGAGCGGTTGAAGATGGCGATCTCGCCGCGAGCGGGCAGGCGCTTGGAGTACCGCCACATGAAGTCGTGGTCGAGCTCCTCGGCCGAGGGCACCTTGAAGCTGTGCACCCGCACGCCCTGCGGGTTGACGCCGCTCATCACGTGGCGGATGGTGCCGTCCTTGCCCGCCGCGTCGAGCGCCTGCAGCACCACGAGCACGCCCTGGCTGCGCTCGGCGGCCAGCCGCGACTGGTAGTCGGCCAGGAGGCTCACCCCGCGCTGCAGCAACGCGGCGCCGTCCTCCTTGCGCACCATGTCGGCGGTGAAGCCCGGGTCGTAGTCCCGGGGCAGCCGCACCTGGGCGCCCGGTCGCACCCGCAAGGGCGCGATGAGCTCGGCGATGCGGTCGCGCTGGCTATGCGCCATGGACGGCTCCCTTCCGGCGCAGGAACGCCTTGCGCGCCTCGGTGAGGACGATGACGGTCAGGGAGGCCAGCAGGCACACGAGCCACTGGCCGACGCTCAGCCCGACGGTGTGCAGCATCCGCTGGAACAGGCCGAGCTCGGTGGCGAGCACGATCGCCGCGACGGACAGGCCGCTGGTGACCAGGAACCGGTGGTCCTCGAACGTGTCGAGGCTGAACACCGAGCGGGTCTCGCTGCGCACGCTCAGCGCCAGGAACAGGTTCAGCAGCGAGAACGTGGTCAGGCCCATGGTGCGGGCGACCTCGATGCCGTAGCGGGCTTCGGCGCCGGCGATGACGACCAGGGTGGTGGCGCCGAGCACGACGCCGACGATCGCGAGCCAGCCGAGGATGCGCCCGGGCAGCAGCGCCTCGTCGGAGCGGCGCGGCTGGCGCTGCATGAGGTCCGGCTCGGGGCGGCCGTAGCCGAGGCCGATGGCCTGGAACAGCTGGGTGGTGAAGTTGACCCACAGCGTCTGCAGCGGCAGGAACGGCACGCCGGCGGCGATGCCGAGGATGCTCGCGCCGAGGAACGTGGCGATGAACCCGGTGAGGGCGCCCATCTGGAAGAAGACGTACCGCTTGAGGTTGTCGTACAGCGCCCGCCCGATGGCGACGGCCTTGACGATGGTGGCGAAGTCGTCGTCGGTGAGGATCATCGCGGCGGCCTCCTTGGAGACCTCCGTGCCGGTGATGCCCATCGCGATGCCGATGTCGGCGCGCTTGAGCGCGGGCGCGTCGTTGACCCCGTCCCCGGTCATGGCCACGATGTGGCCCTTGCGGCGCAGGATCTCCACCAGGCGCACCTTGTGCTCGGGCGTGACCCGCGCGATGACGCCGATGCCGTCGATCTCGGCCAGCGCCTGCTCCTCGCTCATCGCGGCGAACTCGGCCCCGGTGATGGCGCGCCCCTCGATGCCGAGGTGCCCGGCGATCGCGCCGGCGGTCACCGCGTGGTCGCCGGTGATCATGCGCACCTGGATGCCGGCCGCCTTGGCCGTCGCGATCGCGTCGCGGGCCTGCGGGCGGGGCGGGTCGACGATGCCGGCCAGCGCGAGCAGCGTGAGGCCGTCGAGGGCCTCGAGCAGGTCGGCGCGCGGGTCGAAGGCGCCGGGGTCGAAGTCTTTGCGGGCGGTGGCCATGACCCGCAGGCCCTGGCCGGCCATCCGGGCGTTCTCGGCCATGTAGCGCTCGCGAAGCTCGTCGGTGAGCGGGCGCAGCGCCTCGCCGGGCCGGGCGAACTCGGTGGCGCGGGCGAGCAGCTGGTCCGGCGCGCCCTTGACGAAGCACCGGACCACGTCGCGGCCGGACTCGTCGGTCATCCTGTGGTACGTCGCCATGAGCTTGTAGGCAGCGTCGAAGGGGATCTCGGCGATTCTGGGGTACCGCTGCCGCGTCTCGGCGACGTCGAGCCCGCCCTTGGCGGCGAGGACGACGAGCGCGCCCTCCGTCGGGTCGCCGATCAGCGCGCCGTCGGCCACCTCGGCGTCGCCGGCGAGCGCCATCGGCAGCAGGAACGGCTCCAGCGGCACGTCGGGGTCGCCGGCCGTGTGCCGGATGGCGCCCTCGGCGCCGTAGCCGGTGCCGGAGACGGTGTAGCGCCGCCCGGGAATCGCCAGCTCCGTCACCGTCATCTGGTTGAGCGTCAGCGTGCCGGTCTTGTCGGAGTTGATCGCCGAGGTCGAGCCGAGCGTCTCGGTCGAGCGCAGCCGCTTGACGATCGCGTTGGCGCGGGCGAGCAGCTGCGTGCCCAGCGACAGGATCGTGGTCACCACGGCCGGCAGGCCGGTCGGGATCGCCGAGATCGCGAACGCGATGGCGGCGGTGAAGACGACGTCGAAGGTGTTGCCGCGGGCCAGGTTCAGCACCACCGACAGCAGCAGCGCGACGCCGGCGACGAGCAGGATCTGGTTGGTCAGGCGGGCCAGCTGCCGGGTCAGCGGCGTCTCGGCCTCCTTGCCCGACTGCAGCATGCCGGAGATCCGCCCGACCTCGGTCGCCATGCCGGTCGCGGTGACGACGAGCTCGCCGCTGCCGCGGGTGACGCTCGTGTGCATGTACGCCATGTCGACCCGGTCGCCGAGCGCCGAGGCGACGGCGGCGACCGCGTCGGCGTCCTTGGCCACGGGCAGGCTCTCGCCGGTCAGCGCCGACTCGTCGACCTCCAGCCGGGCGGTGCGCACGAGCCGGCCGTCGGCCGGCATGCGGTCGCCGGCCTCGACGAGCACGACGTCGCCGGGCACGAGATCCTCGGCCGGCACCGAGGCGAGCTCGCCGTCGCGGCGCACCCGGGCCCTCGTGACCATCGCCCGCTGCAGGGCGCCGACGGCGGCCGCGGCCTTGCCCTCCTGCCGCAGCCCGAGCACGGTGTTGAGCAGCGTGAGCGCGATGAGCAGCAGGCCGGTGCCGAGCTGCTTGAGCGGGTACAGGCTGCCCAGGCCCGCGCACAGCAGCACGATCTGCATCGGGTCGGCGTACTGGCGCAGGAACGCCCGCCAGCGCGGCTCGCGGCGCACCTCGGTGAAGCGGTTGGGCCCGAACTGCTCGCGGCGCGCGGTCACCTCGCTCGCGGGCAGGCCGGTGGGCCCCTCGACGTGTTCCGTCGCGAGCGCCTCGGTGGCGGACATCGCATGGAACGGCGGGCTTTCCGCGTCGGGCAGCGTTGCGGTCATCGGCGATCGCCTCCGGGTCGGGGTGAAGGGGGCTCGCGGCGGCCAGCACTACCCCCGCCGCCGCGGCCCAAGCCGCCCCGTCCCCGGCTCACCCGGATCCTCATCAGCCGGAGATTGCGGCGGTACGTCATGATCGAGGCGTGATTCGCTTCGTCCTCAACGTGCTGTGGCTCATCTTCGGCGGCGGCCTGGTGCTGTTCATCGGCTACGCCTTCGCCGCCCTCATCTGCTTCGTGCTCGTGGTGACGATCCCGTTCGGCATCGCCTCGTGGCGCCTGGCCGTGTACTCGCTGTGGCCGTTCGGCCGCACGGTGCGCCCGAAGCCGGGCGGCTCCGGCGTCGCCACCGGCCTCGCCAACGTGCTGTGGGTGGTGCTCGCCGGCTGGTGGCTCGCACTGACCCACATCACCGCCGGCATCACGCTGTGCGTGAGCATCATCGGCATCCCGTTCGGCATCGCCCACTTCAAGCTCGTGCCGGCGGCGTTCTGGCCCCTGGGCCGCGAGATCGTCGACCTGGACTGAGCCGACCTGCGCTGAGCCGACCCGGACCGGGCCGGCCTGTACCGGCCGGTCTCACGAAGCGGCCGGCTCGGGGGTCAGCAGCTCGCCGTAGTCGTCGGTGAGCTGGCGCCGCACGGCCTCGAACTCCCCCGGGCTGACCGCCTCGCGCAGGGTCAGCAGCACCGCCCGTGCGCCCTCGCGCGCCACGGTGAAGTTCACGTCGGCCCGGGCCGCCACCCGGTGCACGAAGCCCTGCACGTCGTAGCGTTCCGCACGCTCGGGTACGCCGGGCGTGAGCAGCGGCTCCTGCAGCTCCTTGGGCAGCTGGGCGGCGAGGTCGCGCGCCTCGCCGCCGGGCACCCGGCCGGCCAGGGTCCGCAGCGCGGCCGTCGTGACCGCCCGGGTCCGCTCGGCCGAGGCGTCGCCCATGCGCTCCGCGACCGCGCGCATGAAGTCGGGGTACTGCATCCGGATCACCTCCATGCAATGGAGCGGATTCGGCTACCCGGGGCGCGGCGTGGCAAACGGGGCCGCGGGCTCATCCGCAGTGCGGGAGGCACCCGCGGTACACCCGCGGAATCTCGGAACCGAGGACGTCACGCGTCGGAAGGATCTGAGACCCATGGCCAGGGCAGTAGGCATCGATCTCGGGACGACCAACTCGGTGATCGCCGCGTTCGAGGGCGGCCAGCCCACGGTGATCCCCAACGCCGAGGGCAGCCGCACCACCCCATCCGTCGTCGCGTACACGCCCACCGGCGAGCGGCTCGTCGGGCACCTCGCCCGGCGCCAGGCGGCGCTCAACCCGGACGGCACCATCACCTCGGCGAAGCGCTTCATCGGCCGGCGCTTCGACGAGATCACCGAAGAGGCCGAGACCGTCACGTACAAGGTCGTGCCCGGCCCGGACGGCGCCGTCCGGTTCGACGTGCGCGGCAAGGAGATCTCGCCGGAGGAGGTCTCCGCGCAGGTGCTGCGCAAGCTCGCCGACGACGCGGCCAAGTACCTCGGCGAGAAGGTCACCGAGGCCGTCGTCACCGTGCCGGCGTACTTCAACGACGCCCAGCGCCAGGCCACCAAGGACGCCGGGCGCATCGCCGGGCTCGAGGTGCTGCGCATCATCAACGAGCCGACCGCGGCCGCCCTCGCCTACGGGCTGGACAAGGCCGGCCACGAGACGGTGCTCGTGTTCGACCTCGGCGGCGGCACGTTCGACGTGAGCATCCTCGACGTCGGCGACGGCGTCGTGGAGGTCCGCGCGACCGCCGGCGACACGCACCTCGGCGGCGACAACTTCGACCACCGCCTCGTCGACCACCTCGCCGAGGAGTTCAAGCGCGCCGAGGGCATCGACCTGCGCAAGGACCCGCAGGCACTGCAGCGGCTCACCGAGGCCGCCGAGCGGGCCAAGATCGAGCTGTCGACGGTGCCGCAGACCCAGGTGAACCTGCCGTTCATCACCGCGGACGCCAACGGCCCGAAGCACCTCACCACGACCGTCACGCGGGCGGTGTTCGAGGAGCTCACGCACGACCTGCTGGAGCGCACGATGGGCCCGGTGCGCCAGGCGATCAGCGACGCGCGCATCGGCGAGGGCGACCTCGACGAGGTGATCCTCGTCGGCGGCGCGACCCGCATGCCGGCCGTGCAGGCGCTGGTGCGCCGCCTCACCGGCGGCAAGGACCCGAACATGAGCGTCAACCCGGACGAGGTCGTCGCGCTCGGCGCCGCGATCCAGGCCGGCGTGCTCAAGGGCGACGTGCGCGACGTCGTACTGCTCGACGTCACCCCGCTCTCGCTCGGCGTGGAGACCCTCGGCGGCCTCATGACGAGGGTCATCGAACGCAACACGACCATCCCCACGCGGCGCACCGAGACGTTCACGACCGCCGAGGACAACCAGCCGGCGGTGGAGGTGGTGGTACTGCAGGGCGAGCGCGAACGCGCCGCCGACAACCGGGTCCTCGGCCGGCTGCGGCTGGAGAACATCCGCCCCGCACCTCGCGGCACGCCGCAGATCGAGGTCACCTACGACATCGACGCCAACGGCATCCTGAACGTCTCCGCGCGCGACCAGGCCACCGGCGGCGAGCAGAAGATCGCCATCACCGAGAGCGGCACGCTGGACAAGGCCGAGGTCGAGCGGATGGTGCGCGAGGCCGAGCAGCACCGCTCCGACGACGAGCGCCTGCGCCGTGCGGTCGAGTCGCGCAACGAGCTCGACGGCGCCGCGTACCAGGTGCAGCGGATGCTCGACGAGCGCGGCGAGCAGGTGCCCGAGCACGAGCGCGCCCGCGCCGAACTGCTCGTGCAGCAGGCCCGCGACGCGGTCAAGGACCCCGATGCCGACCAGGCGCGGCTGCAGGGCATCACCGAGGACCTGCGGCAGGTCGCCTACGGCCTCTCGGGCCCGGCCCGCCAGCAGCAGCAACAACAGGGGCAGCAGCGCCCGCCGAGCGCCGACGAGGACGTCGTCGACGCCGACTTCACGGGCGGCTGAGATGACCGAGGAGACGCCGTCCGGGGTTGAGGACATCGACTGGGAGGAGCGGTTCCAGCGCGCCGCCGCCGACGCCGACAACGCCCGCAAACGCTGCGACAAGCTCGTCGCCGAGCGCACCGCGGCCGAGCGGCGGCGGGTGGCGGCGGCGTGGCTGCCGATCCTGGACCACCTCGACCTGGCGCTGCACCACGCCGAGGCGGACCCGCAGGCGATCGTGCAGGGCGTCGCACACGTGCGGCAGGAAGCCCGCGACGTGCTCGAGCGGCTGGGATTCGGGCCGCTCGGCACGCCGGGCGAGCCGTTCGACCCGGCCCGGCACGAGGCGGCCGAGGCGGTGCCCGACCCGCAGGCGCCGCCCGGCACGGTCGTGCGGGTGATGCGCCCCGGCTACGGCGGCCCGGAGGGCCTGCTGCGCCCGGCCGTCGTCGCCGTCGCCAAGGAGGACGGCGATGGCGGCTGACTACTACGAGGTCCTCGGGGTGCCGCGGACGGCGACGGCGGAGGAGATCCAGCGGGCGTACCGCACGCTGGCCCGCCGCGCACACCCGGACGTCAACAAGGAGCCGGGCGCCGAGGATCGCTTCAAGCAGATCACCGAGGCCTACCACGTGCTCTCCGACCCGCAGCGGCGCCGGCAGTACGACCTCGCCGGCGTCGGGGCCGGAGTCGGGGCGGGAGCGCGCGCGGGCGCTTCCGCCGGTCCGCGTGGCGCGCCGGGCGGGTTCCGCGACATCGACCTCGAGGACCTGCTCGGCGGGCTCTTCGGCGGCGGGGGCGGCGGCGGCATGGGCGGCGGCTTCGGCGCGGTGCCGGGCGCGGACACCGAGGCGGAGGTGACGATCACGCTCGAGGACGCCTACCGCGGCGGCCGGCGCACGGTCACCCTGCACGGCGGCGGCCGCTACGAGGTCACCATCCCGCGCGGGGTCACCGAGGGCCAGCGCATCCGGCTGGCCGGGCAGGGCTCCCACGGGCTGGGCGGCGGCCCGCCAGGCGACCTGTACCTCGTGGTGCGCCTGCGCCCCGACCCGCGTTACCAGGTCTCCGGCCGCGACGTCACCGTCCGGCTGCCCGTCACGCCGTGGGAGGCCGAGCTCGGCGCGAAGGTGCCGCTGACCACGCCCGGCGGCGAGGTGCGCGTCGACGTGCCGCCGGGCTCCTCGTCGGGCCGCAAGCTGCGGCTGCGCGGGCAGGGGCTGCCCAACCCGCGCGGCAACCCCGGCGACCTGTTCGCCGAGATCAGGATCATGGTCCCGCCACACCCGGGCGCCGACGAACGGCGGCTGTTCGAGAAGCTGGCGCGGGTCTCGACGTACGACCCCCGGAGTAGCGGATGAACCTCGCCCTCGTACACCGCCCGTCGATGTCGCTGGACGCGTTCGCCGCCGCCGGCGGCGTCCACCCGCAGCTCGTCACGCGCCTCGTCGCCCTCGGCCTGCTCGAACCGGTGGCCGGGGTGCGCGGCGAGCCCGCGTTCGAAGGCGCCCAGCTGACGCAGCTCGCGCGCATCCGGCGGCTGCACGCCACCCTGCCGCTCAACTACGCCGCCGTCGGCGTGGTGCTGGATCTGCTCGCCCGCATCGACGAGCTCGAGGCACAGCTCAGGAGGCGACCATGGACCTGAACCGTCTCACCGAGAAGTCGCAGCAGGCACTGCTCGAGGCACAGCGGCTGGCCACCCGGTCGGGGCAGCCGGAGGTCGACGGGGAGCACCTGCTGCTCGCGCTCGTCGACCAGCCCGAAGGCGTCGCGACCCGGCTGCTGACCGGCTGCGGCGTCGAGATCGGCGTGCTGCGCGCTGAGCTGCAGGCCGACCTCAACCGGCGCCCGAGCGTCACCGGCCCCGGCGCGCCGCCCGGGCAGGTCTCGATCACGCAGCGCCTGGCCCGGCTGCTCGACGCGGCCGAGCGGGAGGCGGCGCGCCTCAAGGACGAGTACGTCTCCGTCGAGCACCTGCTCCTGGCGCTCGTCGACGAAGGCAGCTCGACCGCCGCCGGGCGGCGGCTGCAGTCCGCCGGGCTCAACCGGGAGCGGCTGCTCGGCGAGCTCACGAACGTGCGCGGCGCCCAGCGGGTCTCCTCGGCCAACCCGGAGGCCGCCTACGAGGCCCTGTCCAAGTACGGCCGGGACCTCGTCGCCGACGCGCGGGCGGGCAAGCTCGACCCGGTCATCGGCCGCGACGAGGAGATCCGCCGGGTCGTGCAGATCGTGTCGCGCAAGACGAAGAACAACCCGGTGCTCATCGGCGACCCCGGCGTGGGCAAGACCGCCATCGTCGAGGGCCTCGCCCAGCGCATCGTGAACCACGACGTGCCGGAGGGCCTGCGCGACAAGACGATCTTCTCGCTGGACATGGGCGCGCTGGTCGCCGGCGCGAAGTACCGCGGCGAGTTCGAGGAGCGGCTCAAGGCGGTGCTCGCCGAGGTGACCGCCGCGCAGGGCCGCATCCTGCTGTTCGTCGACGAGCTGCACACCGTGATCGGCGCCGGCGCCGCCGAGGGCGCCATGGACGCCGGGAACCTGCTCAAGCCGATGCTGGCCCGCGGCGAGCTGCGCATGATCGGGGCGACGACGATCGAGGAGTACCGCAAACACATCGAGAAGGACGCGGCCTTCGAGCGGCGGGTCCAGCCGATCCTCGTTTCCGAGCCGAGCCCCGAGGACGCCATCACGATCCTGCGCGGGCTGCGGGAGCGGCTCGAGGTGTACCACGGCGTCAGGATCCTCGACGCGGCGCTCGTGGCGGCCGTCCGGCTTTCCCATCGGTACGTCGCCGACCGCTTCCTGCCCGACAAGGCCATCGACCTCGTCGACGAGGCGTGCGCGATGCTGCGCACCGAGATCGACTCGCAGCCGGCCGCGCTGGACGAGGCCGCCCGCCGCCTGATGCGCCTGGAGATGGAGGACACGGCGCTCGCCAAGGAGACCGACCCGGCGAGCATCGCCCGCCTCGACCAGATCCGCCGCGAGATCGCCGACCTGCGCGGCGAGGTCGACGCGATGCGTGCGCAGTGGAACGCCGAGCGCCAGGCCATCCGCAAGGTCCAGGAGCTGCGCGAGGAGATCGAGCGGATCCGCCGCGAGGCCGACCTCGCCGAGCGCCAGTACGACCTCGACCAGGCCGCGCAGCTGCGCCTCGGCCGGCTGCCGGAGCTCGAGCGGCGCCTGCACGCCGAGGAGGACCGCCTCGCCGACAAGCAGTCCGGACACCGGCTTCTGCGCGAGGTCGTCACCGCCGACGAGATCGCCGGGATCGTCGCGCGCTGGACGGGCATCCCGACCACGCGCCTCATGGAGGCCGAGCGCGACAAGCTGCTGCGCCTCGGCGACATCCTGCACGAGCGGGTCGTCGGCCAGGACGAGGCGGTGCAGGTCGTCGCCGACGCCGTCGTGCGGGCCCGCTCCGGCATCAAGGACCCGCGCCGCCCGATCGGCTCGTTCCTGTTCCTCGGCCCGACCGGCGTCGGCAAGACCGAGCTCGCCAAGGCCCTGGCGGCGGCGCTGTTCGACACCGAGGACAACCTGATCCGGCTGGACATGAGCGAGTACCAGGAGCGCCACACGGTCTCGCGCCTGCTCGGCGCGCCGCCCGGCTACGTCGGCTACGAGGAGGGCGGCCAGCTCACCGAGGCGGTGCGCCGCAAGCCGTACTCCGTGATCCTGCTCGACGAGATCGAGAAGGCACACCCCGACGTGTTCAACACGCTGCTGCAGCTGCTCGACGACGGCCGCCTGACCGACTCGCAGGGCCGCACCGTCGACTTCCGCAACACCGTGATCATCATGACCAGCAACCTCGGCTCGCAGCTCCTCCTCGACGGCGTCACGCCCGAGGGCGAGCTCACCGAGGAGGTCCGCGCGGGCATCACGAACGCGCTGCGGGCCGCGTTCCGCCCCGAGTTCCTCAACCGCATCGACGAGACGGTGCTGTTCCGGCCGCTCACGATGGCCGAGATCGAGCAGATCGTGGACCTGCTCCTCGACGACCTGCGCGCGCGCCTGGCCGAGCGGCGCCTCGCGCTGCACGTCTCGGCGGAGGCGCGGCACTACATCGCCGGAGCGGGCTTCGACCCGGTCTTCGGCGCTCGTCCCCTGCGCCGCTTCCTGCAGCGTGAGCTGGAGACCCGCATCGCGCGGGCGCTGCTGGGCGAGGACGTCATCGAGGACGCCTCCATCGACGTCACCCTCGGCCCCGACGGCCTTTCGGTGTCACTCGCTCCGGTGGGCGCGGCAACCGCCTAGCAGTGTGTCAGTCCCGCTCGAATCTTACTTTGTACGACCCGCGTGGTGGACTGGGTGACCCGTGCGGCGAACGCCGGGTCGCCCTTCGCCGCGGCGACCAGGGCGTCGGACATCGGCCCGGCGTCCTGCAGGCGCACGCTGAGCACCACGTCCCCGCCGGCCTTGACGAACCGCACGGCCCGCTGCCCGACCGGCACGGACCCGACCGCCTCGGCCGCGCCGAGGTCGTCGGAGAGCACCAGCCCGCCGAAGCCCAGCTTGCCGCGCAGCAGGTCGGTGACGATCGCCGAGGAGAACGCGGCGACGTTGTTCGGGTCCAGCTTCGGGTACGTCGCCGAGGAGATCATCACCGCCGCCGACCCGGCCGCGATGCCGCTGGCGAACGGCTTGAGCGACGGGTCGTTCGCGGTCGTGATGTCGTCGCGGGCCCCGGTCGAGGTGTCGGTGTTGACCCGCACCCGCCCCAGCCCGGGGAAGTGCTTGAGTGTGGTGAGCACCCCGACACCCTGGATCGCCGTCACCAGGGTCGCCACGTCCGCGGCGACGGGGTCGGGCGTCGAGCCGTACTGCCGCTCGAACCCCCCGATCGGCGGGTTGGCCTTGCCGACGTCGGCCGGCACCACGTCGGCGACGGGCGCGAGGTCGATGGTGACCCCGATGTCCTTGAGCCGCCCGGCCCACTCGGCGGTGCGGGCCTTCAGCGTCGCGTCGTCGAGCTTGCCCTGGCTGACCGCGGTCGGGATGGCCGGGAAGTCGGTGCCCTTGAGCGTCTGGACCTGCCCGCCCTCCTGGTCGATGCCGATCTGGAGCGCGAGCCCCGACGCCTGCCGCGACGCGTCCTGCAGCTGCCCGATCGCCTGGCGCATCGAGGCGGCCGACGCCGAGCTGCGCCCGGCCAGGAAGATGCCGCCCAGCTTGTACCGCTGGATCGTCTGCGTCGCGTTCAGCGCCGACCCGATCGGGGTGCCGATCATCAGCAGCTGCCCGGCCTGCTGCTCCAGCGACATCTTGGCCACCAGCGAGGTGGCGCAGTCGGCCGGCCCGCTCGCCGCCGGCCCGGAGGCACCCGCCGACCCGACGCCGGCGTTGCCCGGCGGGGTCTGCCCGTCGGACGCGGTCGCCCCCTCGTCCTTCTTCACGCCGGCGAAGGCGACGACGACCCCGGCCGCGACCAGCGCGAGCGCGACGGTGACGACGACCCAGACCGGGAACGGCCCGATCCTCCCGCGCCCGCCCGGCCGGCGCGATCCTCTCGGCATCCGTCACTCCATCCGCATCCGCGATCGGGGGTCGCTCTGCGGAGGGCGACCCCGACCGAGCATACGGACGTTCCGCCTGACCGCCCTCGGCGGTTCGTCTCGCTTCCTGTGCGTGGGCGGTCTTTTCTTGGTTTTCTTGTGCGGAAGCGGTTTTCCTATGCGTAGGCGGTCAGGAACTTGTCGCGGAAGGCGTTCATCGGCCAGACAGGTGCCTTCGGGTCGGGTCGCAGTCCGCTCTGCCATCCCCACCCGGAGATCCGGTCGAGCACCTTCGGGTCCTTGGCCACGATGGTGATCGGCACGTCGTGGCTGGCCTGGTCGCCGACGATGATCGGCGAGGGCTGGTGGTCCCCGAGGAACACCACGACCAGGTTGTCGTCGCCGTACGTGTTGATGTAGGAGATGAGGCTGCTCAGCGAGTACACGATCGAGTTGCGGTACGCCGTGCGGATCTTCTCCGACGTGCGCCAGGCGACGTCCGGCGGATCGCCGTCCGTGCTCATCGAGCTGTAGATCGTCCCGTCACCGACCTGGTCCCACCCGACCATCTGCGGGATCGGCGTCCACGGCGCGTGGCTGGACACGAGCGGAATCTCGGCGAACACGGGCGCGTGCCCCGGCTGGCGCTCCAGCCGCTGGTACGCCGCCAGCGTGAACTGGTCCGGCACCGGCACGTAGCTGAACTTCGGCCCCTTGTACCCCATGTTCCGCGAGTCGTACAGCTCGTGGTACTGGAAGAACTTCCCCTCCGGCCAGTCCCGGTCGTTGGCCGGCATGATCCCGGCGACGTGCCACCCGGCCCGCCGGAACGCCCCGTTGATCGTGAACCGGTCGCCGGCCAGCAGCGTCTGGCTGCGCTGCGCGTTGTCGACCCACAGCCCGGACAGCAGCGTCTCGTGCGCCATCCAGCTCCCACCGCCGGTGATCGGCGAGGTCAGAAACGCGCTGCGCGCCTGGAACCCTTTCGCGGCGAGCGCGCGGGTCCCCTCGTCGAGCGTGGTGTTCACCTGCGGCGCGTACTGCGGGTCCTCGACCGCGTTGCGCCCGTAGCTCTCCACGAACGTGAACAGCACGTCCTTGCCGCGCAGCCCGGTGAGCAGCTGCGACCCGGGCACGTCCCGGAACGCGTCGACCGCGGCCTGCGCCCCGAACTTCTGCCCGTCGTTGATGTCGCGCCGCACCAGCGCCACCTGGTCGCCGAGCGTCCCGGTCGCCCCGTCGGAGGCCACCGGCAACCCCTGCGCGGCCTGCAGGTTGAACAGCGCGCAGATCGCCCATACCGCCGCGAGCAGCGCCGTCCCGCGGGTGGTGGCCGTCCGGTACCGCAGCGCCAGCCGCCCCAGCCGCCGTAGCGCCAGCGTCATGACGACGGGCACCGACAGCACGATCAGCCCCAGCACGACGGCCACGGCGATGGCGGCCGGCCGGCCGACCGACGAGCTGACGAGCCCGAACGCCGGCCCGAACAGCACCCAGTCCAGGATGGGGTCGAACGGCCGCGACAGCGCCGTGTAGAACCCGAGGTTGAACAGCCGCACGATGACGAGCACGCCGAGGATGACGCCCGCGACGGCGAGCACCACGGTGCGCATCCGCCCCCGCACGGCGAGGAACAGGGCGACCAGCAGCAGCCCTTCGATCGGGATGCGCAGGAACGCCGCCGGGCTGAACTGGGTGAGGCGGTCCGGGCTGACCAGCGTGAAGTACACGACCGCGGCCCCGAGGATCGTCCCGACCCACCGGAGCACGGTCCGGACGACGGAGGCTTTCTTCTCTTCTACGTTTGCTTCCGCTTTTGCTTCGGTCTCCACAGTCAGTGAGGTCACGGAATGCTCCGCTTCGATCACCGGCTGTTCATCGACTTCCGCCGTCGATCCGTCCCCCGAGGCGTTCACGGACTGTGACGATACGGACATCAGGACGACACCGCCACCGTGAGCGACTGCCGCCGCCAGCGCCACAACAGCTCGGAGCCGAACGACTCCACGAGGAAGAGCAGCGAGATCGCCACGGCCGCCGTCGCCACCGCGATCGGCAGAATCCCGGACGCGGCGACCGCGAGCGTCACGCCCTGCATCGCCGCCACCACCTTCCGCCAGTACCGGGGCGGCACCGTCCCGCGCAACCACGGCAGCAGCCAGTTCGCGATCCCGATCACGTAGCGCATCGCCCCGATCGCCAGCACCCACGCCCCGACCGACTCGGCCACGAACGCGCTGAGCACCAGGATCAGCCAGGCATCGATCTCCATGTCGAAGCGCGCCCCGAGCGCAGTGACCCCACCGGTACGCCGCGCAACGTTGCCGTCCACGGCGTCGAGCGCGAGCGCAACCGCACTCATCGCGCACAGCACCGCTACGGGCACTCCCCGGCTGAAGGAGTCCGCGGTCAGCGCGGCAACGCCGCCGACCAGCCCGGCGCGGGTCATCGTCACCCAGTTCGCCGCCCCGAACGTCTGCGCGCCGGAGCGTTGCAGCCCGCGACCGAGCGCCACGAACGTGACGATCCCGGCAGTGAGGCCGACCACCCACCCCGCCGCACCGAGCCCAACACTCGCCGCAAGCACGGCCAGCACCGCAAAATGGAAGATCAATCCGACGACCGGACCGGTTCGAACCCTCGGCATCATCGCTCCGTATACGAGGCTGTGCTTGCTGACCATGGACCTGACAGTGCATACGCGCATGGCGCCGTAACGGTTCGATCGCACATTTCGGCACCGAACGACCCGGCCGGGGGTACACGATCACTGCAGGACATCGCTCGTCATGAAGGAGCACCGCATGCATGAGGCCCGGGCCTTCTGGACCACCGCTGCCGGCGGCGAGCTCCGCCCGGCCGCCCTGCCGGCCCCGGCCGGCGACGAGGTCCTGGTCCGCACCCTGTACTCGGGTGTGAGCCGCGGCACCGAAACCCTGGTGTTCGCCGGCAAGGTCCCCGCAGACCAGCACGCGATCATGCGCGCACCGTTCCAGGAGGGCGACTTCCCGTACCCGGTCAAGTACGGCTACCTCAACGTGGGCGTCGTCGAGTCGGGCCCGCCGGACCTGCTCGGCCGCGAGGTGTTCTGCCTTTACCCGCATCAGAGCGCGTATGTGGTACCGCGCGATGCGGTCGTCCCCCTCTCCGACGGCCTGCCGCCGCGCCGCGCGGTGCTCGCCGGCACCGTGGAGACGGCAGTGAACGCCCTGTGGGACGCCGCCCCGCTGATCGGCGACCGGGTGACGGTCGTCGGAGCCGGCATGGTCGGTTGCAGCGTGGCGGCCCTGCTCGCCCGCGTACCGGGCGCCGAGGTCGAACTGATCGACACCGACCCATCGCGCAGAGCGATCGCCGACGCGCTCGGTGTGACCTTCGCCTCCCCCAACGCCGCCTCGACGGAGCGTGACCTGGTCATCCACGCCAGCGCCACCGAGCAGGGCCTGCAGCGCTCGCTGGAGCTGCTCACCCGCGAGGGCACGGTGGTGGAGCTCAGCTGGTACGGCGACCGCCCCGTCACCCTGTCCCTGGGCGGTGCCTTTCACTCCGGCCGCCTGACGATCCGCAGCAGCCAGGTCGGCACGGTCTCACCGGCCCGCGCCGCCACCCGCACCTACGCCGACCGGATGGCCCTGGCCCTGCGCCTGCTGCGCGACCCGGCGTTCGACGCGCTCATCACCGGCGAGTCCCCGTTCGAGGAGCTCCCGACGGTCCTGCCCGCCCTGACCGCCGGCACCCTGCCGGCCCTGTGCCACCTCATCACCTACGGCAACTAATCCTCACCTACGGCAACGAATCCCCGAGGAGTCAACCCGCGTGTACAGCCTCACCGTCCGTGACCACATGATGATCGCCCACAGCTTCCGCGGCGAGGTCTTCGGCCCGGCCCAACGCCTCCACGGCGCCACATACGTCGTGGACGTGACGTTCTTCCGCACCGAACTCGACGCCGACAACCTGGTGGTGGACATCGGCCGCGCCGCGGAGGAGCTCAAGTCGGTCCTGTCGGCGCTGAACTACCGCAACCTCGACGACGAGCCCGACTTCGCCGGCATCAACACGTCCACTGAAGTACTCGCCGCCGCGGTCGCGGACCGCCTGGCCGCCCGCGTGCACGCCGGCGCCCTGGGCGCGGGCGCCGCCGGCCTGGAGCGCATCTCGGTCACGCTCCGCGAGTCCCACATCGCCTGGGCAACGTACGAGCGCGCGCTGTGAATCGACGAGGTCGCGGGCGTGGGTGAGGACGGCCCGTTGTGAACCCAAGCCCGGACACCACGCGTGCGGCATCGCCGAACGATGCCGCACGCCCGGCACACACACCGTCACCACACACGAACCTGCCCAGCGCGCCGTCCCCGCACCACGCACTGTCCCCGCACACACCGTCGTCAGACGTGACGTCGCCGGACGCGCTGTCCCTCCGGGCACCGTCCCCGCATACGGCTGCCCCCCACGCGGCGTTGCCGACCGGCATCGCACACGTGGCGCAGACCGTGCACGTCGTGCTACCCAACGACATCGACGATCCGTCCACACCGAGCGGCGGCAACCGCTACGACCGGGAGGCCTGCACCGCCCTGGCCGCCCTCGGCTGGTCGGTCCATGAGCAGTCCGCCCACGGCGCCTGGCCCAACCCGTCGCCGAACGACCTGGCGACTCTCGACGCACTCCTGGCCGACCTGCCCGCGACCGCAATCGCGCTGGTCGACGGCCTGATCGCCTCGGCCGCGCCCGACGTCATGGCGGCCTACGCCGCACGGCTCCGGCTGGTCGTACTCGTCCACATGCCCTTCGGCGACACCGACCCGGCGACCCGCCCCGCCGAGCACCGGGCCCTGCGCGCCGCGACCGCGATCATCGCCACGTCCGAGTGGACGCAGCGCCGACTGCTGCAGCTGTACGCCCTCCCCACCGAACGCATGTCGGTCGCCATCCCCGGCGTCACCCCGGCCCCGCCCGCACCGGGCACCGAGAGTGGCGACGCGTTGCTGTGCGTCGCGGTACTCGGCCGGCACAAAGGCCACGACATCCTGATCGACGCCCTGGCACGGCTCACACACCGAACGTGGACCTGCATCTGCGCCGGCGCCGCCGACCGCGACCCGGCATTCGTACGCGCCCTGCAGACCCGCATCGACGAGGCCGGCCTGACCGATCGCATCCACCTGGCCGGCCCGCAGACCGGCGCGGCACTCGAAGCGCTGTACGCATCCGCGGACCTGCTGGTCCACCCGTCGCGCGGCGAGACGTACGGAATGGTCGCCGCCGAGGCCCTCGCCCGCGGGATCCCCGTGCTGGCCACCACGGCGAAGGGCCTGCCGGACGCCGTGGGCCGCACCGCATCCGGCATCGTGCCGGGCCTGCTCGTCCCGCCGGATGACCCAGAAGCGCTGGCCGCCGCCCTCGAGCAGTGGCTCACCGACGCCGACCTGCGGATCCACCTGCGCGCCGCCGCGCTGGCCCGCCGCGCGGACCTGACCGACTGGACGGTCACCGCCCGCAATATCTCGGCCACCCTACGAGCGCTGCCAGCAGAGACGCCCGCGGGCTGACCGGTCACTACCGACCGTTCGTGTGCAAGCACGAATAGCAATCGAGCGGAACTTGGGCCGGCGAGAGCCTACGAGCAGTGTCCGAGTCTCGATCGCAAGGTCTCCGTCGCTGGAACGGGCATCCCTTCCACCGCTCCTGGGCGGAATGGCCGTTTTCGACGGCGGCGGCGCGGATGGTTCCCTTTTCTGACACTCGGCGGCGCGGCGCCTCGAGATCTGAACCCGATGGCCCGTCGCGGCGTATGACAAGAGAGATCCCCATGAAGGAGTTCGCCGATGCAGCGCACCGACGTCGCCATTCGCCCCGAGGGCGAAGGCGAGACGATCGCGAGCGCGCGGGCGGGCGGGGGTCGGCCACGGATTCCGTGGGGGCTGGTGCGCACGATCGGCGGTGTGGCGGTGCTCGCGCTGCTGGTGTGGCGGGTCGGCAGCGGGCCGTTCCTCACAGGGCTGCGGATGATCGACGCCTGGGCGATCGTCGCGGCGCTCTCGGTCGGGGCGGCCACCATCGTGGCGTGCGCCTGGCGGTGGCGGCTCGTCGCGCGCGGGCTGGGGCTGCAGCTGCCGTTGCGCACCGCGGTCGCGGACTGCTACCGGGCGGTACTGATCAACTCCACCCTGCCGGGCGGGGTGCTGGGCGACGTCGACCGGGCCGTCGGTCACGGGCGGGAGCGCGGCGACCTCGGGCGGGGCATCCGGGCCGTGGTGTGGGAGCGCAGCGCGGGGCAGGTGGTGCAGTGCGCGCTCGCGCTCGGGCTGCTCTGGGCACTGCCGTCGCCGGTGCGGCCCTACGTCCCCCGCATCGCCCTCGTGCTCGCCGCTGTCGTCGCGGTGTTCGCGCTGCTGGCCCTGGTCGCCGGGCGGCGCGGGCCGGAGGCGTGGCGGCGGCTGGTGCGCATGGTGCGCACCGATGTACGCAGAGTGCTGCTCGCGCGCCGCATCTGGCCCGGCGTGGTGTTCTTCTCCGCCGTCGCGGTCGGTGGGCACCTCGTGACGTTCCTGGTCGCCGCGCGCACCGCCGGCCTGACCGCCCCCGCCACCCAGCTGCTGCCGCTGACGCTGCTGGCCCTGCTCGCGATGGGCGTGCCGACGAACATCGGCGGGTTCGGGCCCCGCGAGGGCGTCGCCGCGTGGGCTTTCGGCGCCGCCGGGCTGAGCGCCGCCGACGGAGTCGCGACGGCGACCGTCTACGGGGTACTGGTCTTGGTGTCGAGCCTTCCCGGCGTCGCGGTCCTGCTGTTCCGCCGACGCGCCGTGGCCAGCTGAAGGAGAAGGATGTTCGAAACTCTGCCCGGGGCAACGATGCGCACGCAGGTGACGGTGCCGCTGCGACTCCTCGACGGGTACTCCACCACCGCCCGTCTGTTCTCGTTCAACGGCCTCGTCGACGGGCGCGAGCACGTCGCATTCGGCCTGGGTGACTGGTCCGGCGCGCTGCGTCGAAGCGCCGACGGCGGCGCCGCGCCGCTGGTGCGCCTGCACAGCGAGTGCCTGACCGGTGACATCTTCGGCAGCCAGCGCTGCGACTGCGGCCCGCAGCTGCGCGAGGCGATCGAGCGGATCACCGACAAGGGCGGCTTCCTGCTGTACCTGCGCCAGGAGGGCCGGGGCATCGGCCTGTACTCGAAGCTCGACGCGTACGCGCTGCAGGACACCGGCCTGGACACGTACGAGGCGAACATCGCCCTCGGTCACGCGGAGGACGAGCGTGACTACTCGGCGGCGGCGCAGATGCTCGACGCGCTCGGAGTGTCGCGGATCGCGCTGCTGACCAACAACCCCGACAAGGCCGACCAGCTCGACCAGCTCGGCGTGACCGTGGCGAGTGTGGTCCCGACCGGCGTGTTCCTGAGCCCGGCCAACGCCGGGTACCTGGCAGCGAAGGCCAACCGTGCCGCGGCAAGGTGAGTCCGCGCCGCCGCGCAGCGCGGCGACGACTCCCCGGAACGAGCGCACGCCCGGCATGATCGCTCTCCGCGACAACATGACCACGTTCAGCCCACTCGAGCCGCCCACCCGCGAACACGACGACCCGACGCACGAACGCAACGGCACCACCCGAGGTCCGGACGCGACCACCCACGAGCAGGACAACCCGACCCGCGAACGCAACGGCACCACGCGAAGTCCCGACGCGACCACCCGTGAGCGCGAAGCGCCGACCCGTGAGCGTGAAGCGCCGACTCGCGAGGAAGACGGTGGCGGACACGACACCGACACCGCCGGGTTCGCTCTCGACGTGGCTGACCGTGTGCACAACGAGGCCGGCCGTGCACACCATGGCCCCGTGCGGGACGGAGACGGAGCGGGAGCGGTGCGTGGGGGCGTGGCCACGCCCCGTGCTCGGCCCTATGTGGTGCTCAGCTGCGCGATGTCGCTCGACGGATACCTCGACGACGCCAGCGACGAGCGGCTCGTGCTGTCCAACAGCGAGGACCTCGACCGCGTCGACGCCATGCGGGCCGAGTGCGACGCGATCCTCGTCGGGGCGAACACGATCCGGCGCGACAACCCGCGGCTCATGGTGCGCGACGCCGAGCGGCGCGAACGGCGGGCCGAGAACGGGCTGCCGCCGCTGCCGGCGAAGGTCGCCATCTTCGGTCACGGCGACGTCGACCCGCAGTCACGGTTCTTCACCGACGGGGAGACCGACAAGATCGTGTACTGCGCGACGACGACGGCGTGCCACAACCGTGAGCGGCTGGAGGGGCGGGCGACCGTCGTCGACGGCGGCGAGCCGGTCGATCTCGAGCTCGCGCTCGAGGACCTGGCCGCGCGCGGCGTGCGGCGGCTGCTGGTCGAGGGCGGCAGCACGGTACACACGATGTTCCTCACGGCCGGGCTGGTCGACGAGCTGCAGCTGGTCGTCGCGCCGTTCTTCGTAGGCGACGGCCGCGCGCCGCGCTTCGTCGGGGACGGTCGTTTTCCCTGGCACCGCGGACATCGTGCGACGATGGTCGAGGTTCGCCAGATGGACGATGTAGTGCTGTTGCGGTACGCCCTGTCTGACCGATTCGAGGCCAAATGACCACCGTCTCACAGCGCACCCGGCCCACTCGTGGCCGATTAGGCACCGGACCCCAGCGAGCCACCGCGGCGGTACTCGCCGTAGCGCTCGCCAACGCGATCGTGGTCGAGGTGCTGTTCTTCACCGCGGCCGGCACGCCGGAGCCGATGCTCTCGGTAGGGCGCTTCCTCGGCCTGCACGCCGCCGTGCTCCTGGCGCTGCAGCTCGTGCTCGTCGCCCGGGTGCCCTGGCTGGACCGGCGCCTCGGCATGGGGCAGCTGACCTCGTGGCACCGCTGGGTCGGCATCACGCTCGCGTGGACGATCACTGTGCACGCGACGCTCGCGTCATGGGCGTACGCGCGGATCCGCGACTGGCCCTTCGCCACCCTGGTGGACAAGTGGCTCGGCTCGCTGGGCACGCTCGCCGGCATCATCGCGGGCACCCTGCTGCTGCTCATCGTGCTCGCCTCGACACGGACCGTGCGCCGTCGCCTGCCGTACGAGCTGTGGCACGCGCTGCACCTGGGCACCTACGCCGTGGTCGGGTTCGCGATCGTGCACCAGACCGTGGAGAACCCGATCTCCCAGCCGGCCACGTGGGCGAAGGTCTACTGGGTGCTGCTGTGGACGGTCGCGATCGGCGCATTCGTGCTCGGCCGCATCGTGCTGCCACTGTGGCGTAACGCTCGGCACGGGCTGCGCGTGTCCGCCGTCGTGCCGGAGACCGACAACGTTGTGTCAGTGCACGTCACCGGCCGTGACCTCGACCGGATGCCGGCGCAGGCCGGGCAGTTCATGCTGTGGCGGTTCCTGACCCCGAGCCGCTGGTGGCAGGTCAACCCGTTCTCGCTGTCCAAGGCCCCGGACGGGCGCAGCCTGCGGCTCACCGCGAAGGCGGTCGGCTCGGGCAGCGCCGGGCTGCGCAAGCTGCGGGTCGGCACGCGCGTGTTCGTCGAGGGCCCGTACGGTGCGTTCACCGGCCAGCACCGTACGCAACCGGCGACGCTCCTGATCGCCGGCGGCGTCGGGATCACGCCGATCCGGTCGCTGCTGGAGGATCTCGACGGCTCGATCGTGGTGCTGTACCGCGCCCGCTCCGAGGCCGACGCCCCACTGCTCGGCGAGCTGCGCCAGCTGGCGGCGGCGAAGGGCGCCGAGGTGCACCTGGTCACGGGTCGCACCCGGGACACCACGCCGACGCCGTTCGGCCCCGAGCATCTCCTGTCGCTGGTCCCCGACGTCCGCCAGCGCGACGTCTACGTCTGCGGGCCGTCGGCGATGACCAACGCGGTCCTCGCGACCCTTCGTGGCCTCGGCGTTCCCGGCACCCAGCTGCACGCCGAGATCTTCGCCCTGGCCGACTGAGCGACCCCTGCTTCGCACGAGCCACGGCTCCGCGAGGGCCCGCCGGGAGAACCCAGGCACCTCCAGAAACGAGACGCCGCGAGAACCAGGTACCGCAAGAACGCGAAACCAGGCACCGCGAGAAACGAGAAAGAGGCGCCGCGAGCAAGACGGGCAGAACCGCCGGCAAACGAGATCGCGCGCGGGCTACTTCTTGTTCTTCTTGCGCGGCTTCACGGTGATGTGGATCGGGGTGCCGGTGAACTCGAACTCCTCGCGCAGGCGGCGCTCGACGAACCGGACATAGCCGGGGTCCAGCGCGCCGGTGGTGAACAGCACGAACTTCGGCGGGGACACGCCGGCCTGGGTGGCGAAGAGCACGCGCGGGGCGCGGCCGCCGCGGACCGGGTGCGGGGTGGCCTGCACGAGGGCGGTCAGCCACTGGTTGAGCTGGCCGGTCGGGACGCGGCGCTCCCAGTTGGCCAGAGCCGTGCGCAGCGCGGGGGCGAGCTTGTCGACGGCGCGGCCGGTCAGTGCGGAGACGTTGACCCGCACCGCCCACGGCACGCGGCGCAGCTCGCGGTCGATCTCCTTGCCGAGCTGGTAGCGGCGGTCTTCGTCGACGAGGTCCCACTTGTTGAAGGCGATGACGAGGGCGCGGCCCGCCTCTATGACCATCGAGATGATGCGCTGGTCCTGCTCGGAGATGACCTCGCTCGCGTCGAGCAGGACGATCGCAACCTCGGCTGCCTCGATCGCGGCGTTGGTGCGCAGCGACGCGTAGTACTCGGTGCCGCTCGCGTGCGACACCCGCTTGCGCAGGCCCGCGGTGTCGACGAGATGCCACGTCTCGCCGCCGAACTCGACCAGGCTGTCGACGGGGTCGACGGTCGTGCCGGCGACGGAGTCGACGACCGCGCGCTCCTCCTTCGCGAGCTTGTTGAGCAGGCTGGACTTGCCGACGTTCGGGCGACCGACGAGCGCGATGCGGCGAGGGCCGGCCTCGCGCCTCACTGTCGGACGGACCTCTGGGAGGTTCTCCAGGATCTTGTCGAGGAGGTCTCCGGCGCCGCGGCCGTGCAGGGCGGAGATCGGGAAGGGCTCGCCCAGGCCCAGGCCCCACAGGCTGGCGATCTCGCCCTCGATGCGGTCGTTGTCGACCTTGTTCGCGACGAGGATGACCGTGCGGCCGCCGCGGCGCAGCATGCGCACAGCCGCCTCGTCGTCCGAGGTCGGCGGGATCGTGGCGTCCACGACGAAGAGCACGAGGTCGGCGGTCTGCGTGGCGATCTCGGCCTGGGTGGCGATGGCCTTGGCGCGCTCTCGCGCGTCGGGCAGCCAGCCGCCGGTGTCGACGATCGTGAAGTTACGACCCGACCACTCCGCGTCGTAGGCGACCCGGTCGCGGGTCACGCCGGCGACGTCCTCGACCACTGCCTGTCGCCGGCCGAGCACGCGGTTGACGAGGGTCGACTTGCCGACGTTGGGGCGGCCGACGACGGCCACGATGGGCAGAGCGAACTCGATCTCCGGCTCGGCGTCGACGGCCTCGCGGGAGATCTCCGCGGGCATTGCGTTCACGCCGTCACCTTGTCGAGCATGCGTTGCAGCCGCTCGACGACCTCGCCGATACCGAGCTCGGTCGTGTCGAGCACGACGGCGTCCTCGGCCTGGCGCAGCGGGTCGGCGGCACGGGTCGAGTCGAGCCGGTCGCGCCGCGCGAGGTCCGCGGCGGTCGCGGCCTGGTTGGTGGCGTTCTCGCTGCTGCGGCGGCGGGCGCGCTCGGCGGCGTCGGCGGTGAGGTAGACCTTCAGGTCCGCGCCGGGCGCTACGACCGTGCCGATGTCGCGCCCCTCGACGACGATGCGCCCGGACTCGGCGATGATCTCCCGCTGGCGGGCGACGAGCAGCGCGCGCACCGCGGGCACGGCGGAGACCGCGGAGACCGCCTGCGTGACCTCGGGCCCGCGGATCTCGCGGTCCACCCCGATCCCGTCCACGCTGATGTGCGGCGAGGTGGGGTCGGTGCCGATCGAGAGCTGGACGTCCTCGGCGACCGCGGCGATCTTGTCGGCGTCGCGCAGGTCGACGTTGTCGCGCAGCACCGCATACGTCACGGCGCGGTACATAGCGCCGGTGTCCAGGTAGCGGGCGTTGAGCGCCTGTGCGACCCGGCGCGAGATGGTGGACTTGCCGGAGCCGGACGGCCCGTCGACGGCAACCACCAGTTGCCGACCTTCGTCGTGCACGCCCGTCTCCTTACGCAGATGACTCGATGAAGCCCTTCAAAACAGTACTTGACTCGCCGATGACGCCGGTTCACGGGAGGTCGTCGTCACACCCCGTTTGCGCCGTATCACAGCCGCCCTCGGCGGGCTCGTCGCCGGGCGCGACGTCGATCGCGGAGTACAGGTCGGGGCCCCGCGTCTCGGCCGCCGCCACGAGATCCGGGCCACACGATGCGGCGTCCTCCATGCACGGCTCCCCCATCACCCGGTCGGCCTCGGGTAGCCGAGACAGTACCGTCCGTGAGATGTCGAGCAGCGCTTCGACCTGCTCCGGTTGCAGAGCGTCGAAGAACCAGTGCCGCACGTGAGCGACGTGGCGCGGCGCCGCGGCCGTCACCGCCTCCCAGCCGGCCTCGGTCAGCACCACGAACGCGCCGCGCGGGTCGTCGGGGCAGGGCTCGCGCGCCAGGAGGCCACGGGCCGTCATGCGGGTGATCTGGTGCGTGAGCCGCGTCTTCTCCCAGTCGGCGACCCTGCGCAGCTGGAACACCCGCAGCCGGCCGCCCGGCGCCTCGGACAGGGCCACCAGCACGGCATACTCTGCGGCGGTGAGCCCGGTCTCGCGCTGTAGCTGCCGCGCCACGCGGCGTTGCACCTCGGAGTTGAGGGAGAGGTATCCGCGCCAGGCCCGCTGCTCACGGTCGTCGAGCCAGTCAGGTTCTGTCACATCTCACATTCTACGGGAATGGGTGACATGTCACCGTGGTTCGAGCTAGCGTCACGGTGACACGTCACCCTCCAGGGTGGCGTTCCCTTCAGGAAGAGGAACCACGCACATGACCAAGGTCGGAATCATCCTCGGCAGCACCCGCCCGGGCCGGAACGGCGAGGCCGTGGCCAAGTGGGTGTACGACATCGCGAGCCGTCGCGGCGACGCGGAGTTCGAGCTGGTCGACCTGCTCGACTACAACCTGCCGCACCTGGACGAGGCCATCCCGCCGTCGCAGGGCCAGTACGCGAACGAGCACACCAAGCAGTGGGCCGCCAAGATCGCCGAGTTTGACGCCTTCATCTTCGTGACGCCCGAGTACAACCACTCGACCAGCGGCGCCCTGAAGAACGCGATCGACTTCCTCTACGCCGAGTGGAACAACAAGGCGGCCGGCTTCGTCAGCTACGGCGCGGCGGGTGGCACCCGGGCGGTCGAGCACCTGCGCCTGATCGCCGGCGAGCTGCAGATCGCGGACGTACGGGCCCAGCTCGCGCTGTCGCTGTTCACCGACTTCGAGAACTTCAGCGTCTTCAAGCCCGGCCCGCAGCACGAGGCCACGCTGAACACCGTGATCGACCAGACGGTCACGTGGGGCAAGGCCCTGGCTGCGGTCCGCAACAAGGCCTGATAGCCAGCTCTTTTTCGAAGCCGGCCGGAGATTCCGAGGGAGGTTCTCCGGCCGGCTTCTCTTCGCAGTCGGTACGCCCAGTGCTTCCCCTTCAACCACCGCCCCCGGTCGGCAAGGCTGCTCCCGGCTGCTACGAAATCGTCGCTCCCGGCCGCAGCGGGTCCGCTACCCGGCGAAGCGGGCCCAATCGCTCCCGGCTGCTACGAAATCGTCACTCCCGGCTACACCGGGTTCGATGCCCGGGCGAAGCGGGCGGCCAGCTCCGACGCGGCCTCGAGCAGCTCGGGCGGGCCGACGAGCTCGAAGTCCACGCCGAACATGCCGAACCACGAGGCGAGGCCGGTCCACGACCACGAGCCGGCGGTCACCCGGCAACGGTCCTGCGCGATGTCCTCCACCAGGCCCTGGCCGCGCATCCACTCGTTCATCGCCGCGGCCGGCGCGCGCAGGATCGCGGTGCCGCGGCACGGCAGCGGATCGTGGCGCTCGAAGCGCTCCGCGATGAACTCGTTGATGTCCGGCGCCGGCAGCTCCCGCGGCGCGAACCGCGGGCCGTTCGGCGTGCGGGGCGTCATGCGGTCGACACGGTACGTGCGCCAGTCCTTGCGATCGAGGTCCCAGCCCACGAGGTACCAGCGGCCACCCCACGTCACCAGATGGTGCGGCTCCGTACGGCGGGGCGGCCGCGACTCGTCGGGGCCCTCGGCCAGCTCCCGGCGGCCCTCGTAGTCGAAGCGCAGCACCTCGCGGGCGCGCACCGCGGTGCCGATCGCCAGCAGGTGCTCGGCGTCGATGTCTCCCTCGCGCCAGGTGTTCTTGACGATGCGGGTCACCTGCAGCGCGTCGACCCGGTGGCGCAGCCGCGCGGGCATGACCTGACGGACAGTGGCGAGCGCGCGCAGCGCGGCCTCCTCCACACCCTGGATCGACATCGTCGCCGTCTGTAGCGCCACGGCTACGGCCACGGCCTGGTCGTCGTCGAAGAGCAGCGGCGGGAGCTCGGAGCCGGCGTCGAGCCGGTACCCGCCGTCGGGGCCGCGCGTGGCCTGCACCGGGTAGCCGAGCTCGCGCAGCCGGTCGACGTCGCGCCGGACCGTGCGGGGGCTCACCTCGAGCCGGTCGGCGAGCGTACGGCCCGGCCAGTCCCGGCGCGCCTGCAACAGCGACAGCAGAGCGAGCAAGCGGGCCGAGGTCTCCAACATGGGTTCAGTATTGCGGCAGAACAGGACAGGAGCTGTCCGCATGTCCGCGGACCGGCCGCCGCCGAGGCGCGGGCGCAGCCGAGGCGCGGTCGAGGCACGTCCGGGGCACGTCCGGGGCACGTCCGGGGCGCCGAGGCGCGGGCGTCGGCCGGACGGCTCGACTCTGCCCCGCCGCCGCGACCGCCGGCCGGGCACGGCGACGGACGCCGCCGCCCTCGGAAACGGTTGAGCCCGGGCGCTGGCGCGTCCGGGCTCAACCGACTTTCCGCATATATATGTCGCGGTGCTCTACTTGTGACGGTTGTACATGCGCGGCGCCTTCGGGTTGCCGCCCTTGCCGATGCCGCGGCCCCCGCGCCCACCCGCGGTCGGGGGGAGCGAGCGGTTGGCCTGGGCGCGGCGGATCGCCTCGAGCGGGCTGAGCGGGGCGTCCCCCTCGGCCTGGTTGTCGACCGCGTCGGGCTCGGCGGATACGGCGTCCGTGACGGCTGCCGCGGTCTCGGCAGCGGCCTTGTCGGATGCCGCAGCCTTCGGGGCCGCAGTCTTACCGGAGGACGCAGCCTTCGAGGCCGCGGCCTTACCGGAGGACGCAGCCTTACCGGAGTCGGTGGTCGTGCCGGAAGCGGCCTGGTCGGAGGCCGGACTATCGGCAGTGGCGGCCCCGGCCTTGGCGGGCTTGTTCGAGCGACTAGCAGCAGGCATGGCGAGCGTCTCCTTCGCGGGACGTGCGTGGGCGGCGATGGACAGACTGCGGCCGCGCGGAACACGAAGCGGGAGGAATGAACCCACAACGGGGGCCGGCCTGCTGTGCCGGCATTCGGCGGTCAGCGGCGGGCGCGCGCGGCGTCGGTGGGCTCAGAAACGCATGCCGAAACGTTAGCAGCCGCCCGGCCGGTGCGCACGTGCGTTTCCGGGCCGGGCGGCGTGAACATCGTGACGACGTTGGTTACGGGAAGGTCTTCACGGCGGCGGGCCACGCCGCCATGTCGTCCGGATCCTGGGGTTTCATCGCCACGGCGATCTGCGTAAGCTGCATCGCCTGTGTGATCTTGAGGCCGTTGACGTCGACGCGGACGTAGGTTGCGCCGTCGTCCAGGACGCGCGTGCAGGTGGTGTTGCCGGCGCAGTCGTACTTCTGGGCCATCTTCGGGTTTGCGTCCATGTGCCCGAACGAGAGCGTGAGCGACGGCCACTCGTCGAAGTTGATCGGCTCGGTGAGCGGCAAGGCGGGCGGCTTCGGGGTCAGGCGCGCGGCCGAGACCACGCGGTTGCCGTAGCCCATGTCGGTGCCGTAGCTCACCGACATCAGCACGTAGCCGCGCGGGAGGTACCCGGGCTGGAAGCCGACCGGGAAGGCCTTCGGGGCGGCCGGGGTCAGGCCCTCGGCGATCGCGATGAGGTGGTCGCGGTCGGGCACGGTCTGCCAGGACGACCAGTAGATCGCCGCCCAGGAGTCGGTGGTGTACTGCCACGCGAGCGCCGGCACGTTGTCCGCGAACTTCTCCAGGCGGGCCTGGTCGGTGGCGCTCAACACGGGCCCGCTCATGCCACCGGCATAGTGGAGTAGGCCGACACCGGACCGCATCTCGATCTTGTCGCCGCCCTTGGCGAAGACGACCGGATCAAAGACGCCGCTTCGGTACACCACGAGGGTCCCCCCGGCCACCAGTTCCGGAGCCCGGGCCCGCGTCAGCGGGTCGGTCGTCAGCGAGGGCTCCGGCGTCGCGCCGCTCGGGTCGAAGGTGGCCTCGATCGAGGACTGCTGGTACGCGGTGGTCACCAGGTCGGGGTCGCTCACCACGTAGGAGCCGGCCTCGTAGCCGCGGTAGGTGGTCACGAACGGCGGCGCCTCGCCGAACGCGGTCGGGGCCGGTGACGCGGCAATGTTCGGCAACGTGCTCGGGTCGACCGCGGGCGTCTGCGGGGCGGTCGGGGACGCTGCGAGGACGAACGCCGCGGCGAGGGCCGCGACCGCCGCAAGGGCGCCGCCGCCGACCGAGGACAGCAGGGTCAGGCGCCGGCGGCGACGGGCCAGGTGCCGGCCCGCGGCCGTGATGTCGTCAACGCTGAGCCGCGGTGGCGGCGCGTCGTCCCGAACCGACGTCAGCAGCGTGTGCAGATCCTGATCCATACCCTTCCCTCCCGTCCTGGTCGAGGCCGAGGGTGATCCCGACGCCACGCGCTGCAGGGCCACTCTTAGCGTCGTCCGTGACGCGGAGTTCCTCCGAGCCGAGCAGGGCGCGCAGTGCGGCGAGCCCCCTGGCGGTCTGACTCTTGACGGTGCCTGGCTGGCGGCCGAGCACCTCGGCGGTCTCCTCAACGCTCAGTCCCTCGTAGTACCGCAGCACCAGCACGGCGCGCTGGCCGGGTGCCATGCGGGCGAGCGCGGCGCGGATCCGCAGCCGCTCGTCGACCTGGTCGGCGTGGTCGGGGCCGGGCAGCTCCGGCAGGGCGTACCCCGCCGATCGCTCGCGCCGCCGCCACGGCCGGCGGCTCTCGTCGACCAGCGCGTGCACGATCGCCCGCCGCACGTACGCCAGCGGGGTGTCGACCTTCTTCCACCGCACGTACAGCTTGGCCAGGGACGCGGCTACCGCATCCTCTGCGGCATGCCAGTCCCCGCACGTCAGGTAGGCGAGCGAGCGCAGACCGTCGAATCGCGCGGTGACGAATTCGCGGAAATGCGCCTCGTCGTCTTGGTTCACCCGTCCGGGCTCCCTTCGTTCCGGGGTAGACGTCACCGCCGACCGAAGGGTTGCATACGGTTCGGGAAACTTGTTCCGGCAAAAGGTACGTACATGGATGTGATCGGGCAATTGCGGCGCAAGATCGTACGTCCGTAGGACTTCGGCGCCATTACTCGCGGTAGTTCGCCCTGCGCCCAGCCTGTTTGACTCGGCCCTTTTGAGACGCGCACCGCACGGCTGACGGCGGGGTTACCCGCCGTTGCCCGCCGCGCGCGCTCGGCCTTTCGAGCCGTGCACCGCGCCGCCGGCGCCGCGGTTACCCGCCGCTACCCGCCCCGCACGCGGGGCCTTCGAGCCATGCACCGCGCGGCCGGCATGCAGGGCGTACAGGACCGTTACCCGCCGTTACCCGCCCTGTACCACGCCCGTTGCGCCGCCCGAGGCCGGCGGCTGCGTCGGGCCCTGGGTCGTGGGCTCGATCGTCGGCTCGCCGGTCGGGGTCGCCGGTGCGGACGACGCCGGCGGGTTGCCGGGCGCCGACGACGGGGGCGCGCTCGGCGGTGCCGAACTGGCGCTCGGCTGGGCGGTGCGCGTGGCCGTGTGCGACGGGGCGGGTGCGTCCGGGACCGCCGTCGAGACCGAGACGCTCGGCAGGGACGTCGGCTGGGCGTCCGAGCCGGGCGGGTTGATGACCTCGCGAGTCAGGGCGACCACGGCGAGTACGACGCCCGTGACCAGCACCACGATCGCCAGGCCCGCGGCGACCGGCACCCACACGGGGCGACCGGCCGGCTCCTCCGCGTCATCGTCGTCGCCGTCGTGGGATGACGGCGTCGAGGTTACTGCCGGTGCGGAGGCGCGCACCTGGGGTACCGAATCATCTTCCTGAGTCGGTGTGGCAGCGTTACGGGCCGCGGCGGCGAGTGACGCGGCAGTCGGGAAGCGTTCTTTCGGGTCTTTGGCCATGGCCCGCTCGACCAGCGCGCGCGTGGCGGCCGACAGGTTCGCGGGCAGCGGCGGTGGCTCGTCCTGCAGATGCTTGATCGCGATCTCCAGCGGCGAGTTGCCGTTGAACGGCGGGGCTCCGGTCAGGCAGTGGTACGCCACCACGCCGAGCGCGTAGATGTCCGCCGATGGCGAGATCGGCTCGCCGGACGCCTGTTCGGGCGACATGTAGAGCGCAGTGCCGATGACCGCGTTGACCTTCGTCACCGACGTTACGGACTCGGATCGAGCCACGCCGAAATCGACGAGCGTGACCGCGCCGGCCTCGCCGACGAGGAGATTGCCGGGCTTGACGTCGCGGTGGATGATCCCCTTCTCGTGCGCGGCGTGCAGCGCGTCGGCCGCCTGCGCGACGATCGCCAGGGTCCGGTCGACGGACAGCGTGCCCTCGGCCGCGATGAGCTCGCCGAGCGGTCGCCCGTCGACGAACGCCATGACCAGGAAGAGCGTGCCCTCGGGGGTCTCGCCGTAGTCGTACACGCCGACGACGCCCGGGTGGCCGATGGAGGCCATGATGCGCGCCTCGGAGCGGAACCGGCTGCCGAACTCGGCGTTGCTGACGTGGCCGGGCAGCAGCACCTTGACCGCCACCGTTCGCCCGAGCGTCTTGTCGGTGGCACGGAACACCTGTCCCATGCCGCCGCTGGCGACGAACTCGTCGAGACGGTACCGGTCGCCGAGGACGTCCCCTGGTCCCAACACGTGCATGACCGTACCCAACGATCCGCCGCGCGACACGCCGGGCGCGCGGTGCGATATGTACCCTGCATTGGCGTAGAGTCGGGCAACGGCTGACTCCCTCCCCCCAAAGGCCGCCGCCGATGCGGTCCCGGGTGGAGGCAAAGCCGCCGGGAGGGGCGCAGACAGCGATGACAGGCATGGGCGACCAGGCGGAGTCGTGGACCACCACGATGCGCGCTGAGCAGGCCTCGCTTGACCTCGGTGCGGAGCTCGGGCCCGCGGACCCGACCGCGTACACGATGCGCAAGCCGATTCCCGAGCCGATGCCGATGGACCGGCACGGCCCGGCGCGGATCATCGCCATGGCCAACCAGAAGGGCGGAGTCGGCAAGACGACATCGACCATCAACCTGGGTGCGGCGCTGGCGGAGTACGGGCGGCGGGTGCTGCTCGTCGACTTCGACCCGCAGGGCGCCCTCTCGGTCGGCCTCGGCGTCAACCCCCACAACCTCGATCTCACGATCTACAACGTCCTGATGGACTCCGATGTGACGGTCGAGGACATCAGGATCAAGACGGACATCGCCGGCCTGCACCTCCTGCCGGCCAACATCGACCTGTCCGCCGCCGAGATCCAGCTGGTCACCGAGGTCGCGCGCGAGATGGCCCTGGCCAGGGTGCTGCGCCCGGTGCTCAAGGAGTACGACTACATCCTGATCGACTGCCAGCCGTCGCTGGGTCTGCTCGCGATCAACGCCCTGACGGTCGCACACGGCGTCATGATCCCGCTGGAATGTGAGTTCTTCTCACTTCGTGGCGTTGCGCTGCTGCTCGACACGATCGACAAGGTGCGCGAGCGGCTCAACTTCGACCTCGAGCTCGAGGGCATCCTCGCCACGATGTACGACTCGCGCACCACTCACTGCCGCCAGGTGCTGCAGCGGGTCGTGGAGGCGTTCGGCGACAAGGTGTACCAGACCGTCATCACCAAGACGGTGAAGTTCCCGGAGTCGACGGTGGCCGGCGCGCCCATCACCACGCTCGACCCGGCCTCGTCCGGCGCCCGCAACTATCGGCAGCTCGCGCGGGAGGTCATCGCGCAGCAGGCCGAGCGGCGGCTTTGAGGGTTTTCGCTGTTCGTGCGCTAGGTTCTTCGCGTGACTGAGCCGGTTCTGTCGTCGGCCTCCGCGCCCCCGGCTTCCGCTGCCGCCGGGCCGTTGTCGCCTGCGCCGCCGACGTCCGTTGCTCCGGACGTCGCCTCGGGCGCCGATTCGGATACTTCGGAAATGCCGGATTCGGCCGAACTGGCGGCGCTGGCCGCCGCGGCCGCGCCTGCGACCACCGGTTTCCAGGTCAAGCTGGCCAACTTCACCGGCCCCTTCGACCTGCTCCTGCAGCTCATCGGCAAGCACAAGCTCGACGTCACCGAGGTCGCGCTGCACACGGTCACGGACGATTTCATCGCGTACATCAGGGCGATGGGCAACGACTGGGACCTCGACGAGGCATCGGAGTTCCTGGTCGTGGCCGCGACGCTGCTCGACCTGAAGGCGGCCCGCCTGCTGCCCTCCGCCACGGTCGAGAACGAGGAGGACCTGGCGCTGCTCGAGGCGCGGGACCTGCTCTTCGCGCGGCTGCTGCAGTACAAGGCCTTCAAGGAGGCGGCCGCGCACATCGCCGGCCTGGAGGCGGTGGGCTCGCGGCGGTACCCGCGCTCCGTCACGCTCGAGCCCCGCTTCGCCGAGGCCCTGCCCGACCTGGTCCTCGGCGTCGGCCCCCAGCGCCTGCTGAAACTCGCCCTGAAGGCCTTCACCCCGAAGGTCCCGCCGGTGGTCTCGATCGCACACATCCACCAGGTGCGGGTGAGCGTGCGCGAGCACGCCAACATCATGAAGGACCGCCTGATGAAGCAGCGGGTGGCGACCTTCACCGACCTGTGCAGCGACTGCGAGTCCACGCTCGAGGTGGTCGCCCGCTTCCTGGCTTTGCTCGAGTTGTACCGCGAGAATCTGATCGGCTTCGAACAGCTCCAGGCCCTTGGTGAACTCATCATCCGCTGGACGGCCGGCGACGATGCGGACGTGAACATCGAGGTCGAGGAGTACGAGGGTTCGCCCGCGCCCGCGACGCCGCCTTCCGCCGGCGACTCGGCCGACTCCCCGGACGGTTCGGACCCGGCTCTCTCCGACTCGGCCGATTTGTCGGACCCGGCCCTCTCCGACTCGGCCGATTCATCTGACCTGGCCATTTCCGGCTTGGCTGATGTTTCGGAACTGGCCGTCTCCGCCGACTTGGTCGCCGCTTCATCCGGCTTTGCCGTTTCAGATTTGTCGGATTTGACTCTGGACGCGGACTTGGACCCGGACCTGGACGCCGATGCGAGCGCGGAGCCGGCTCCCGACGCCGTCTCGCCGGCCCCGGATTTGGATCTGGCGATCACGGATTCGGCCGCCGCGGATTCGGCGGCCGCGGATTCGGCGGCCGCGGATTCGGCGGCCGCGGATTCGGCGACCACCGAGTCGGCGACTGCGGAATTGGCGACTACGGAGTTGGCGGCCGAAGTGGCTTCCGACCTGGCGGACGTTCCGGATGTTCCGGACTCGGCTCTCATCCCCGATTTGCCGGACTCTCCGCATTCATTGGATGCTTCGACCCCGTCGACGGATGAGAATGCCGCGATCGACGCGGTGAACGTGAACAACGAGGTGGACAGGTGAACCAGGACGACAAGCCAACGGGGTCGCTAGCCGACCAGGCCGCGAACTGGATTCCTCCCTGGGCCCGCCCCAAGCCGGAGCCACAGCCCCAGTCCTTCCCAGACCTGCAGTGGCAGTCCGATTCCGACGACGAGCCGGCCCCCAGCGAGGACGACGACACCGCCGCGCCCCAGCCCGAGGCCGGTTCCACCACCGCCCAGTCGCCCGACGACGAGGCGGTGAGCGCGGAACCCACCGAGGACTGGCCCGTCGAGGCCGAGGCTGCCGAGGACGCGCCCGTCACCGTGGAGGTTCACGCCGCCCAGCCCGTCGACGCCGAGGCTGCCGAAGACACGTCCGTCATCGCGGAAGTCAACGACGGCCAGCCGGACGACACCGAGGCTGCCGAGGACGCGTCCGCCATCGCGGAAGTCAACGACGGCCAGCCGGACGACACCGAGGCTGCCGAGGACGCGCCCGCCATCGCGGAAGTCGACGAGGGCCAGGCCGCCGACGCCGAGGTTGCTGCCGAGCCGGTGGCACATGACGAGCCTGCCGACGAGCAGCTCGCAGATGTGGCTGTTGTTGACGAGCGCCTTGAGGACGCAGCGCCCATCGACGAGCACCCCGCGGACGCGGACGCCGTGGCATCGGGCTCCGTCGTCGAGGAGGTCATTCTCACGGAATCCGGCGCGGTGGACGAGCCGGCCATCGGCGCGTCTTCGTCGGACGTCGACGAGACCCAGAACACCGACTTGGGCTTTGACGAACCCGCCAATGCCGCGCCGGAACCCGACGCCGGACCAGCACCCGAGCTCGAGTCACTTTCGGAGCCCGAATCGGTCGCTGACGGCGAGCCGGTTTCCGAACCCGAGCCGGTCGCGGACGCCGAGCCCATCGCGCACGTCGAGCCGATCGCGGACGCCGAGCCGATCGCCGACGCCGAGCCGATCGCCGACGCTGAATCCACGGCGAATGCCGAGTTGGTCGCCTACGCCGAACCCGCCGCGGACGTTGAACCCATCGCGGATGCCGAGTCCACCTTCGGTGGCGAGTCCGCGACGGTCGGTGACGCCGCCGAGCTGGTAGACGGCGGGGACGAGCAGCTTGTCGTGCAGACGCTGCCGGGTGTCGGGCCGGACACCGAGGGTGAGGCCGAAGCGCCCGCCGAGGCTGTTCGGCCGGAGATCACGGACAGTGAGCTTCGCGGTGCGGTCGAAGCGATCCTGCTGGTCGTCGACGAGCCGACCAGTGAGGTGACGCTCGCCCAGGTGCTGGAGCAGCCCGTCGAGCGGGTGGTAGCGGCGCTGGAGGCGGCGTCGCGGGATTACACCTCGCTGGGGTTTGGGTTCGATCTTCGGCGTGTCGCCGGAGGATGGCGGCTGTACACGCGGCCTGAATACGCGGCGTACGTGGAGAAGTTCGTTCTCGACGGGCAGCAGATCCGGTTGACGCAGGCGGCACTGGAGACACTGGCTGTGATCGCGTACAAGCAGCCGGTGACGCGGTCGCGAATTTCGGCCATCCGCGGTGTGAACTGTGATGGCGTGGTCCGTACGCTGGTGACTAGGGGTCTGATCGAGGAAACCGGGAGTGAGCCCGAGAGCGGCGCGTTCCTGTACCGCACGACCACGCTGTTCCTGGAGAAACTCGGTCTGGACAGCGTCGATCAGCTGCCGCCGCTCGCCCCATTCCTGCCCGACGACATAGATGAGATCGCCGATGCCCAGCGTTGACCCGTCCGTACAGTCCGAGTTCGTGGCTTCCTCGGCCCCCGAGCCGACGAACGCTCCGCCCGCCGCGCATTTCGAGGGTGCGCAATCCGTCAATGCGCAGGCGGAGGAAACCCCCTCTGACAGCGCCCGGTCCGCCGACGCTCAATTCGACGACTTGCAGGCCGCCGACGAGCACGACGAGCGCGACGAACTTGACCGAGGCGCGGACCAGCGCGACGAGCTTGACCGGAGCGCCGACAAACTCGAGCAGGGCGCGGACGAGCACGAGGGTGCCGAGAGTGTGCGGCCCTCGCGCGGGCGGTTCAGCCGCGAGCGCCGCGTGAGCGCCGAAGACGACGGGCTGGAGTTCCAAGGGTCCGTGTTCGACGCGCCGCCGGACGCCGAGGCGCCGCGCAACGAGGAGCGACTACAGAAGATCCTTGCCGCCGCCGGGTTGGGGTCGCGGCGAGCCTGCGAGCGCATGATCGACGAGGGGCGCGTCACCGTCAACGGCAAGGAGGCGACGCTCGGCGACAAGGCCGATGCCGTGCGCGACGCCATCCACGTCAACGGGCAGCGGCTGGTGACGGATTCGCGGATGGTGTACCTGGCGCTGAACAAGCCGCGCGGGGTCGTCTCGACGATGGACGACGATAAGGGGCGCGACGCGATCGCGGACTTCCTGCCGAACATCACCGCGCGGGTGTTCCACGTCGGGCGGCTCGACCAGGACAGCGAAGGGCTCCTGCTGCTCACCAACGACGGCGGGCTGGCGCACAAGCTGATGCACCCGTCGTACGAGGTGGCCAAGACCTACCAGGTCGAGATCCCCGGGCCCGTGCCGCGCTCGATGGGGCGGGAGCTCAAGGCCGGCATCGTTCTCGAGGACGGGCCGGTGAAGGTGGACTCGTTCCGGGTCGTGGACGCGTTCGGGAAGGTCGCGCTCGTCGAGGTCGTGCTGCACGAAGGGCGCAACCACATCGTGCGGCGGCTGTTCGACAAGGTCGGGTTCCCGGTTCAGCGGCTGATCCGCACGCAGATCGGGCCGATCCGGCTCGGTGACCTGCGGCCGGGGCGCACCCGGCACCTCTCGCAGGCCGAGATCGGCGCCCTGTTCAAGGCGGTCGGCGAGTAGAGCTGCGGCAATTATCGATTATTGGATTACCGCAATCCGTAATTCAGTAAATCCGCGCCATGATCAAACCAGACGTCGCGGCCAAGGCCCCCGGCTTCGATGATCAAGCTGATCAAGGCCGCCCCACGCCGGATTAAGGCCGGGCCTGATCAAATGCTTGCCGCGGAGCGGAATCGGAAATGATCGAGACTGCACCGCGAACAAATCGCCGAGGTGATCAAGGCTAGGCCGCGACCAGAAAAGGGCCGATCATCGCTCGCCGGTGAGATACCGCTGCACCGTCGGGCCTACCCGCTCGATGACCGTCTCGGGCGGCATGGCGGCCACGGAGGGAATGCGCAGAATGTGGCGGCACATGGCCAGGCCGAGCATCTGCGTTGCCAGCAATCCGGCGCGTTCGGCGGCTTCGAGCTGGTCCTCGTGTGACAAGGTCGAGCCGGGCGAGCGAGACTCGCGGACCACGCCCAGCACGATGGGCATGATCTGGTCGCGGAAGATGCCGCGCACTCGCTCCGCTGCTGTCGGGTCCGTGGCCGCCGAGCGCAGCAACGTCAGCAGAGCGTCCGCCGTCGGGTCCTCCTCCCACCGGTAGAGGAAGTGCCGCACCAGCTCGGGGCCTAGGCGTGACGGAGGTAGGTCGGCCAGGTCGGGCAGGCGCAGGTCGATGTCCACCGCCGCCGCGAACAGGCGCTCCTTGTTGCCGTAGTACCGCATCACCATCGACGGGTCGATGGCGGCGTCCGCGGCGATCGCGCGGATCGTGGCGCGCTGGTAGCCGTCGCGGGCGAAACGGATGCGGGCGGCCTGCAGGATGGCGGCCCGGGTAGCGTCGGAGCGTCGCGGCGCGTCGGTCATGCCAACAACTGTAGGCCAACGAGCGTTGGGAGATCACCCAGCCGCAGACCAACGAGCGTTACGTGATCAGCCAACCCGCGATCAGCCGACCGCACGGTCGACGAGCATTACGCGATCGGCCAAGCCGCAATCACCCCACCGCACGGCCGACGAACGGCCGACGACGGCCGACGAGCATTGCGCGATCAGCCAATCTGCGATCAGCCGACCGCACGGCCGACGAACGGCGGACGACGGACGACGGACGACGGACGACGAGCGTCACGTGATCAGCCAAGCTGCGATCAGCCGACCGCACGGCCGACGAACGTTGCGTGATCAGCGGGCGCGGGGGTGAGCCGTGGCGTAGACCTCGCGAAGCCGGTCGACGGTCACCAGGGTGTACACCTGCGTCGTGGTCACCGAAGCGTGCCCCAGCAACTCCTGCACGACCCGAATGTCCGCCCCGCCGTCGAGCAGGTGCGTGGCGAACGAGTGCCGCAACGTATGCGGCGAGACGCCGGACGGCCCCTCGACCGGCAGCCCGGCCAGCTGCGCGGTCTTACGCAGGATCGTCCACGCGCTCTGGCGGGACAAGGCGCCGCCGCGGGCGTTGAGGAAGACGTTGGGCACGCCGCTGCCGTTGGCCGCGAGGGCCGGGCGGGCGCGGACCAGGTAGGCGTCGAGGGAGGCGCGGGCGTAGCTGCCCATGGGCACGAGGCGGGTCTTGCCGCCCTTGCCGCGCAGGACGACCATCCCGGGGCGGGCGTCGAGGTCCAGGTCGTCCACGGCGATGCCGACGGCCTCCGAGATGCGTGCGCCGGTGCCGTACAGGAACTCCAGTAGCGCCGCGTCGCGCAGGTCGAGAGGGCCGGCGGACTGGGAAGGGACCGCGAGGAGGCGGGAGATCTGGTCGACGTCGAGGGCCTTCGGCAGGCGCTTGGGCAGCGACGGCGGCTTGACCTCGCGGGACGGGTCGGTGGGTGCGAGGCCCTCCAGCAGCGCGAAGCGGTGCAGGCCGCGCACGGCGCTGGCGGCGCGGGCGGCCGAGGAGGCCGAGAGCGGCGGGGCGTCGCCGTCGGGCGAGCGCAGGTCGGCGACGTGGGCGGCGATGTCGCGGGCGGAGACGGCCGGCAGCTCGGCGATGCCCGCCGCGACCAGCCAGTCGACGTAGCGTTCGAGGTCGCGGCGGTAGGAGGCGAGCGTGTTCGCGGCGAGGGCGCGCTCGACGGTCAGGTGGTCCAGGTACGTGTCGACGGCGCGGCGCAGCGCAACGCCCGCATCCGCACCGCCGACATCCACCATGGTGTTCTATGCCAGGACGTCGCCCAGGGCAACGTGGCTCATCCCGTGCGCGTCGGCGACCGGGCCGTAGGTGACGTGACCGTCGTGCGTGTTGAGGCCGAGCGCGAGCGCCGAGTCGCGGCGCAGGGCGTCGCGCCAGCCGCGGTTGGCCAGCTCCAGCGCGTACGGCAGGGTGACGTTCGTCAACGCGTACGTGCTGGTGTGCGGCACGGCGCCGGGCATGTTCGCCACGCAGTAGAAGATCGAGTCGTGGACCTTGTAGGTCGGCTCGGCGTGCGTGGTCGGGCGGGAGTCCTCGAAGCAGCCGCCCTGGTCGATGGAGATGTCGACGAGCACGCTGCCGGGCTTCATGCGCTTGACCAGGTCGTTGGTGACGAGCTTCGGCGCCTTGGCGCCGGGGACGAGCACGGCGCCGATGACGAGGTCGGCGTCGAGGACGGCCCGCTCGATCTCGTACCCGTTCGACGCGATCGTCTGCAGGTGCCCCTGGTAGATCGCGTCGGCGCCGCGCAGCCGGGAGATGTTCTTGTCCAGCAGGAGGACCTCGGCCTGCATGCCCAGCGCGATCGCGGCCGCGTTGAGCCCGGAGACGCCGGCGCCGATGACGACGACCTTGGCCGCGTACACGCCGGACACGCCGCCCAGCAGCACGCCGCGCCCGCCGCCCGCCCGCATGAGGTGGTACGCACCGACCTGCGGCGCCAGCCGCCCGGCGACCTCGGACATCGGGGCGAGCAGCGGCAGCGACCGGTCGGGCAGCTCCACCGTCTCGTAGGCGATGCCGGTGACCTTGCGGTCGACGAGGGCCTGCGTGCAGTCGCGGGAAGCGGCCAGGTGCAGGTACGTGAAGAGGACCTGCCCCTCGCGCATGCGGTGGTACTCCTCGGCGACCGGCTCCTTGACCTTCAGCACCAGGTCGCCCTCGGCCCAGACGTCGTCCGCGCTCGGCAGGATGGTGGCGCCCGCCTCGCGGTACTCCTGGTCGGTGATCGACGATCCGTCGCCGGCGCCGGCCTGCACGAAGACGTCGTGGCCGCTCGCGGCGAGCTCGTGGACGCCGGCGGGCGTGATCGCCACGCGGTACTCGTGGTTCTTGACCTCGCGCGGAATTGCGACCTTCACGTTGGGACCCCTCTCCACTCAGCGCACCGTTACGCTGTGTGCATAAGCGGGAGTTTATGTCCGATGTACCCCCGGCGCGGGCTGCACAGTGTGAACTCCTCACGGGGCAGATTGACACTGTGTCGCTCGATGGCCTGATCTATGCTGTGCGGCCATGACCGTCTACGGCGGGCCCCGCCCTACGCCACCCGCGCCGAAGCCCGACAAGGTGCTGCTCGCAGCCCTCGGCTTCACGGTACTCGCGGTCATTGTCGGCGTCATTCTGGGCGTGCAGGCGTTCACGTCGAACTCGCCGAAGGGCACCAGCGCCGCCGAGCGGGAGGCGAGCGTCGCCGACCCGGCGTCGGAGGCACCGCCGTCGGCCGCGCCCTCCTCGGCCCCTGCCCCGCCGTCGCCGAGCCCGTCGCCCACGCAGGCGAAGCCGGCGCTGCTGGCGGCCAAGCCGACGCTCATGCGCCCCGACCATTCGGGCCTGTGCATGCAGGCCAACGCCGGCAACGGCGGCAACGCCTCGCAGCAGGCGTGCGACGGCAACAACGCGACGATGCTGTGGGTACCGCGGGCGATGAACAACACGCAGGACACCTTCGAGTTCATCAACGCCGCCGACAACCGGTGCATGGACGTCAACGGCGCCTCGAAGGACAACGGCGCACAGATCGTGATCTGGGACTGCCACGGCCAGGCCAACCAGCTGTGGAAGCTGGTCCGCGACGGCGACGGCTACCGGTTCGTGAGCCTCAACAGCGGCCGCTGCATCGGCATCGACGCCGGCAACCCGGCCCCAGGCGCGGTGGCCCGCCAGTGGGACTGCGACGGCTCCACGAACCAGCGCTGGCAGTTCCAGCAGCTCGGCTGACGCCGCCCCGGACACGTCACGCGAAGACCGACACGGCCAGGCCGTCCAGCAGCGTGCGCAGGCCGAGCTCGAAGATGCGGTCCAGGTCGAGCTCGTAGCCGCCCTCGCCGAACGACGTCATCATCGCCGTGAAGTGCGGGTAGCGGCCGGACGAGGCGATCGCGCCGAGCCCCGGCCCGTGCACGTCCATCCAGTCGTCCTCGGTCAGCCCGGTCGCCGCCTGGGCCTGCGCCTCCGCCTCCAGCTGGACGGCCAGGCCCTGGATGTGGCTGTACAGCATGATCTGCACATCGAGGCGCGCATGCGCGTCGAGCCCGCGTCCGGCCAGCGCGCGCAGCATGGCCTCGCCATGGCGCAGCAGGTTGGGCAGCGGCAGCGGCCGGGTCAGCGGCGTGACGTGCGCGAGCCACGGGTGCCGGCGGTACAGCGCCCACAGCGTCCGCCCGACGCGCTCCAGCTGCTCGCGCCACGCTGCGGACTCCGGCTCCTGCCCGCCGAGCTCGCCGTAGGCGGCGTCCGCCATGAGCAGCACGAGCTGGTCCTTGCTCTCCACATAGCGGTACGTCGACATCGTCGGCACCCCGAGCTTGGCCGCAACGCCCCGCATCGACAGCGCGGCGAGCCCTTCGGCGTCGGCGATCTCGATCGCCGCGCGCACCAGATCGCCCTGCGCGACGGCACCGCGATGCACCGCGGCCGGGACCGCAACGGTGCCGGCCACGACCGTTCCCGACCGCGGCTTGGAGACCACGACCCCTTGCTGCTGCAGCAGGGTGAGCGCCTTGGTGGCGGTGGCCAGCGCGACACCGTGCCGTTTGGCGAGGTCCCGCGTCGAGGGCAGCCGGTCTCCCGGCCGCAGCCGTCCGTCCCCGATCCGCTCGCGAACGTCGGCGACGATCCGCTGGTACGGCGCCTCGGTCACCCGCGTCTCCTGTCCTAGTACAGACCCGGCTGCCATAGTACACATTCGCCGTTGTTTGTCCAGCTCGTACGGCGTACAGTCAGTTGCGTACAGCGTACCGAACACACAGCGGGAGCAGACACCATGCGCGTACTCATCAGCGGCGGCGGCATCGCGGGACCGAACCTCGCCTACTGGCTGCGAAAGGGAGGCGCCGACGTGACGGTCGTCGAGCGCGCCCCCGCACCGAGGGCGGGCGGCCAGGCCGTCGACGTCCGCGGCGTAGCACTCGACGTGATCGAACGAATGGGCCTGATCGACGAGCTGCGCAGGCAACGCACCAGGATGCGCGGCTCGTCGATGATCGGACCGGACGGCACGGAGCTGTCCCGCTCGACCGAGTACGTCCCGAGCAGCGGCCGCCTGGACAGCGAGGACATCGAGATCCTCCGCGACGATCTGGTCACCCTATTGTCCGAAAAGTCCGGTCAAATCGTCCACAGCAACGCGATCGTCGCGATGCGCCAAGACGAGACCGGCGTCGACGTCGCATTCAGGAACAACACCGAGGGACGCTACGACCTGGTCATCGGCGCCGACGGCCTGAACTCCAAGGTCCGCCGCCTCGCATTCACCGAGCAGAGCGACCAGATCCTGCACCTCGGCGCATACGTCGCCGTCTACACCGCCGCGAACACCCTCGGCCTCGACGAATGGCAGGTCTGGCTGCAGGGCGAGAACGCCGGCGCCGGCATCTACACCGCAAGGAACAACCGGGAGCTCAGGGTCAACATCGGCTTCATGTCCGGCCCCCTGGAGTACGACCGCAACGACCTCGACGCCCAGCGCAGGATGGTGCAGGAGCGCACCGCCGGCCTCGGCTGGGAGATCCCCCGCCTCCTGGAGGCCATGTGGACGGCGCCGGACTTCTACTTCGACGCGATGGCCCAGGTCCGCCTGGACTCCTGGTCGACCGGCCGGGTGGCACTGGTCGGCGACGCCGGCTACTGCGCCTCGCCGTTGTCCGGCCAGGGCACCAGCCTGGCCCTCGTCGGCGGCTACGTCCTGGCCGAGGAACTGACCAGGGCGGGCGAAGCCGGCGCAGGCCACCGGGCCGCCTTCGCCGCCTACGAGGAGCGGATGCGCCCATTCGTGGTCGCCAACCAGGCGCTGGCCACCGAGAACCCCGGCGGCCCCGCGTCCGAGGAGTCGATCGAGAAGGCGAAACACGCGATCACGCTTTGATCAGGGCGATGGCCATGGCGAGCAGCGAGCCGGCCGAGGACACGGTCCGCACCAGGTTCCAGCCGACCCACGGCCCCTCGAACACCCGGCGCACCGCGGCCGGATCCGCGATCGCCGCGGCCGGCCCGGCGGCGTCGAGCTGGTTGTTCATCGGCACGTTCAGCGCGGCCGTGACGATGAACGCGACGGCGTAGAGGGCCACCGCGGCGACGAGCCAGGGCAGCGGCCCGCGGTGCCCGGCCGGCAGGTGCAGCAGCACCGCGACGATGGCGACGAGCAGCGCGCCGACGTACGCGGTCAGGAACCACCCGTTGAGGATGGCCGTGTTGATCTTCTGCATGACGTCGATGAACGTGCGGTCCTCGACCTTGTGCAGGGCCAGCATGACCGAGGTGGAGTAGGCGAAGAAGACGCCGGCGGACAGGCCGACGAGCAGGGTGGCGGCGGCAAGGACAACGCTTCTCATACATCCCAGTGAATCGGCCCGGCCCGAGACGCACCATGGTCGAGACGCGCCGATCCATACGCCGGCGTCTACAATCGTCTCATCGACGCACTCACCGCACTGCTGGACGGGCCCCGAGCACGCGGCGCGTTCCTGCTCCGCTCGGTGCTCACCCCGCCGTGGTCGCTGCGCATCCGCGACGAGGCCGCCCTGTCCATCGCCGCCGTGGTCCGCGGCACCGCGTACTACGTGCCCGACGACGGCGAGCCGATCGCGGCCGGGCCGGGCGACGTGCTGGTGATCCGCGGGCCGGAGCACTACACGGTCGCCGACCCGCCCGGCACCGCGCCGCAGATCATCATCCACCCGGGCCAGCGGTGCACCACCCCGCAAGGCGAGGATCTCGCGGAGCTGATGCACCTGGGCGTGCGCACCTGGGGTACCGACGCGGAAGGCCCGACCCTCGTCCTCACCGGCGCCTATCAGCTCGCGGGCGAGGTGTCGCGGCGGCTGCTCTCGGCTCTTCCCACGGCGGTGGTGGTGCCTCGCCCGGACTGGGACACGCCGCTGGTGTCGCTGCTCGCGGACGAGATCGCGAAGGATCGCCCCGGCCAGGAGGCGGTGCTGGACCGGCTGCTCGACCTGATGCTCATCACCGCGCTGCGCACGTGGCTGGCCCGGCCGTCCTCGAGCGCGCCGGGCTGGTACCGCGCCCAGTCCGACCCGACCGTCGGCCCGGCGCTGCAGCTGCTGCACCACAACCCGGCGCTGCAGTGGACGGTGGCGGACCTGGCGGCCAAGGTCGGCGTCTCCCGGGCGCTGCTGGCCCGGCGGTTCACCGAGCTCGTCGGTGAGCCCCCGATGGCGTACCTGGCGGGCTGGCGCCTGGCCCTGGCCGCCGACCTGTTGCTGGAGCCCGACGCGACGCTCGCCGCGGTCGCCCGCCGCGTCGGCTACGGCAGCGCCTTCGCGCTCAGCGCCGCGTTCAAGCGGGTCCGCGGGGTGTCACCGCGCGAGCATCGGGAACAATGCACGGCATGAACACCTGCCCGTGTGGACTCGGCGAACCGTACGACGAATGCTGCGGCAAGTACCACCGCGGCGCCGAGCCGCCGAGCGCCGAACTGCTCATGCGGGCCCGCTACAGCGCGTACGTGCTGGCCGACCGCGCGTTCCTGCTGCGCACCTGGCACGAGAAGACCCGGCCGCGGGCGCTCACCCTGGAGTCGGAGCAGAACTGGCAGGGCCTGACGATCCTGGGGCGCGAGGGCGGCGGGCTGTTCGACACCGAGGGCATCGTGGAGTTCCGGGCCCGCTACGTCGCCGACGGGCGGTCGGGCACGATGCACGACCGGAGCCGGTTCGTGAAGGTCGACGGCGCCTGGCGCTACCTGGACGAGGTCGCCTGACGGGCGCGCCACTCGCGGTCGAGGATCGCGTAGATGTATTGGTCGCCGAACTCGCCCTTGAACAGCTCGTCCTCGACGAAGTGCGCCTCGCGGCGCATGCCGAGGCGGGCCAGCAGCCGCCAGGAGCCCTCGTTGCGGGTGTCGCAGGCGCCGTAGACGCGGTGCAGGCCGAGGCCCTCGAAGGCCAGCCGCAGCATCGCCTCCGAGGCCTCGCGGGCGTAGCCCTTGCCCTGGTAGGCGGGGTTGAGCACGAACCCGAGCTCGCCCTGGCGGTGCAGCACGCTGGCCCACTTGAGCACGACCTGGCCGATCACCCGGCCCTCGAGCTCCATGGCGAGGACGAGCCACTGGCCCTCCTCGGTCAGCGCGGCCTGACCGATGCGGCGGGCGAGCGACTCGCGGGTCTCCTCCGGCGTGTGGACCTCCCAGTAGAGATACCGCACCACCTCCGGATCCCCGGTGAGCACGTGCAGGTCGTCGAAGTCGCCGTCGGCGAAGGGGCGCAGCGTGAGCCGCTCGGTCCGGATGGGGTACTCGGGTCGCAGCACCCGGCGATGTTAGACCGACAGGGCGCTGCTCAGCCTCACAATTGTTCCCGCGCGCCCGGTGCTCACGGCGACGTCGTCGACGAGATGCTTGGCCAGCCACAGCCCGCGCCCGCTGATCGCGTGGCTGGGCGGCAGGCCGGCGCCGTTGAGCCGCTCGCGGGGTATGCCGCCGCCGCGGTCGGCGACCTCGCAGACGACCCAGCCGTCGACCACCCACATGCGCAGGGTGCCGCCGCCGCCGGCGTGGCGCACGGCGTTGGTGACGATCTCGTTGACCGCCAGCACGAAGTCCTCCAGCCGCTGCCCGGCCAGCCCCGCCTCGGCGGCGCCACGGCTCACGGCGTGGCGCACCGGAGTGATCTGCGCGACACCGAACTCCTCGACCAGAAGCGCCGTTGTCCGAACGGCATCAGCCACGGCGCCGAGAGTACCGCGTGCCGCGCCCGGCCACGGCGTCAAGTCACCCCCCGGTGCAATCTGCGTTCCGCGCCCCGCATGCTGGGCGCATGGACGAGGACCTGCGGGTGACCGACGACATCACCCTGCCCCGCGCCGAGCTGGCGTGGCGCTTCAGCCGATCCGGCGGGCCGGGCGGGCAGTCGGTGAACACCACGGACTCGCGGGTCGAGCTGCGCTTCGACCTGGCCGCGACCGCCGCGCTGCCCGAGCCGCTCAAGGAGCGCGCGCTGCAGCGGCTGGCCGGCCGCCTCGTCGACGGTGTGCTGTCGATCGTGGCCGCCGAGCAGCGATCGCAGCTGCAGAACCGCCGCGCGGCCGAGGAGCGCCTGGTCGCGGCGATCGCGGCCGCGATCGCGCCGCCGCCGCGGCCGCGTAAACGTACAAAACCCTCGAAAGGCGCCGTAGAGCGCCGTCTCGAGTCCAAGCGCCACACGGCCTTACGGAAGCAACGACGCCGCCGCCCGGAAGAATAAGTGCAAAACGCATATATGGTACATCGAGCGCTCCCGCTGCGCGCATCCCTCCTTGCTGGGGGCCGACGCCCACACAAAGCTCCCGGCGGCGCGGCTGCCTGACCGCGTCACGCTGCCGGCGACCTGGGCATGATGATGGGCATGAAGGTCATCCTCTTCGGGGCCACCGGCATGATCGGCCAGGGCGTCCTGCGCGAGTCCCTCCTGGCCGCCGACGTCGACGAGGTCCTGGTGGTGACCCGCACGCCGACGGGCGTGCACCACCCGAAGCTGCGCGAGCTCACCCACGACGACTTCACCGACTACGAGGGCGTCGACTTCGGCGGGTACGACGCCTGCTTCTTCTGCCTCGGCGTGTCCTCGGTCGGCCTGAGCGAGGCCGCGTACACCCGCATCACCTACGACTTCACCCTCGCCGCGGCACGCCGGATGGCCACGCAGCACCCCGGCATGGTCTTCGTCTACGTCTCCGGCGCGGGCACCAGCACCGATGGCCGCCAGATGTGGGCGCGGGTCAAGGGCCGCACCGAGGTCGACGTGGCCGCGCTGGACCTGCAGGCATACGCGTTCCGCCCCGGTTTCATCCGCCCCGAGCACGGCGCCCGCTCGAGGGTCCGCCTCTACCGGGTGATCTACGCCGCATTCAGCCCGATCTCCGCGCTGCTCGTCCGCTTCGCCCCGGGCATCGCCACGAGCACCACCCAGCTGGCCCGCGCGATGCTCATGGTCGCCCGCACCCGCCCCGAGCACCGCGTGTGGACGTCGCGCGAGATCGCAGCCGCATCCGACGTGTGACGCGTGTGACGCCAGGTGTGTCTTCTGCACCGCCGTTTACCTGGTGTTAGGCTGGACTCCCGTGGATCGCTGACTCGGCAGCGTGACGAACCCCACGGGAGCAGGCTTTGTCCTCATCAGCACGGACCGGTGCCAGCCGGCAGGCTAAGCACATCTTCGTCACCGGGGGCGTCGCCTCCTCACTCGGCAAGGGGCTGACCGGCTCCAGCCTGGGCAGCCTGCTCAGCGCTCGTGGGCTGCGGGTCGTCATGCAGAAGCTCGACCCTTATCTCAACGTCGACCCCGGCACGATGAACCCGTTCCAGCACGGCGAGGTCTTCGTCACCGAAGACGGCGCAGAGACCGATCTCGACATCGGCCACTACGAGCGGTTCCTCGACCAGGACCTCTCCCGCAACGCCAACGTGACGACGGGCCAGATCTACTCGGCCGTCATCGCCAAGGAGCGGCGCGGCGAGTATCTCGGCGACACCGTCCAGGTCATTCCGCACGTCACCAACGAGATCAAGGCGCGCATCCGGGCCATGTCGGCCCCGGACGCCGACGGCGTCGCGCCCGACGTGGTGATCACCGAGGTCGGCGGGACCGTCGGCGACATCGAGTCGCTGCCGTTCCTCGAGGCCATCCGGCAGGTCCGCCACGACATCGGCCGCGACAACTGCTTCTTCCTGCACGTCTCGCTGGTGCCCTACCTGGCGCCCAGCGGCGAGCTCAAGACCAAGCCGACCCAGCACTCGGTGGCGGCGCTGCGCAGCATCGGCATCCAGCCCGACGCGCTGGTCTGCCGCTCCGACCGGGAGATCCCGGACAAGACCAAGAACAAGCTGGCGCTGTACTGCGACGTCGACGCCGAGGCCGTGGTATCCGCACCGGACGCACCGTCGATCTACGACATCCCGCGCGTGCTGCACGAGGAGGGCCTCGACGCCTACGTCGTGCGCCGCCTGGGCCTGTCCTTCCGCGACGTCGCGTGGAAGAAGTGGGACGACCTGCTCGACCGGGTCCACCACCCGCGCCAGACGGTCACCGTCGCCATCGTCGGCAAGTACGTCGACCTGCCCGACGCCTACCTGTCGGTCACCGAGGCCGTGCGCGCCGCCGGATTCGCGCACCGCGCCCGCGTCGAGATCCGCTGGGTGCCCAGCGACGCGTGCACGACGCCGTCCGGCGCCGCGCAGGCCCTCGCCGGCGTCGACGGCGTGATCATCCCCGGCGGCTTCGGCGTGCGGGGCATCGAGGGCAAGATCGGCGCGTCGCAGTACACCCGCGAGCGCGGCATCCCGACCCTGGGCCTGTGCCTGGGCCTGCAGTGCATGACGATCGAGGTGCTGCGCCACGTCGGCGGCATCGCGGGCGCCAACTCGCTGGAGTTCGACGCCGACGCCCCCGACCCGGTCATCTCCACCATGGCCGACCAGGAGGACATCGTCGCCGGCAAGGGCGACCTGGGCGGCACCATGCGGCTGGGCGCCTACCCGGCCGTGCTCGCCCCGGGCACCCTGACCGCCGACGCCTACGGCGACACCGAGGTCTCGGAGCGCCACCGCCACCGCTATGAGGTCAACAACGCCTACCGCGAGGCGATGACCCAGGCCGGCCTGCGCATCTCCGGCACCTCGCCCGACGGCCGCCTGGTCGAGTTCGTCGAGCTCGACCGCGAGCAGCACCCGTTCTTCGTGGCCACGCAGGCGCACCCGGAGCTCAAGAGCCGCCCGACCCGGGCCCACCCGCTCTTCGCCGCCTTCGTCGGCGCCGCGGTCGTCTACAACGCCGCCGACCGCCTGCCCGTCGAGCTGGAGACGGTGGACGCATGACGACCTACGAGGTTCGCTCGCACACCGAGCGGCTGCGCAACCGGGTGTTCTCGATCGTGACCGACGCGATCGAGATGCCCGGCGGCGACGTCGTCGACCGCGACTACATGGTCCACGTCGGCGCCGTCGGCGTGGTGGCGCTGGACGCCGAGAGCCGGGTCGCGCTCGTGCGCCAGTACCGCCCGGCCGTGCGCCAGGTCCTGTGGGAGCTGCCGGCCGGGCTCATCGACGTGCCCGGCGAGTCCCTGGTCGGCGCCGCCGCGCGAGAGCTCGCCGAGGAGGCCGACCTCGTCGCGACCCGCTGGGACCTGCTTGCCGAGGCGCACACCAGCCCCGGCTGCTCCAACGAGAAGATCCGCCTCTTCCTGGCCCGGGAGATCGCGTCGGTGCCGGAGGCGCAGCGCCATGAGCGCACGCACGAGGAGGCCGACCTCGAGCTGCACTGGATCGACCTCGACGAAGCGGTCACCATGGCCCTGACCGGCGAGATCACCAACGCCGCGTGCGCCATCGGCGTGCTGGCCGCGGCCCAGTCGAAGGCCCGCGACTGGAAGAACCTGCGCCCCGCGAACGAAGCGGTGTGAGCCCGCAGGAACTGGCCGAGGCGTGTGCCGCCGCGATGTACGCGGCGGACACCGCCTCCCGGTCCCTGGGCATCACCGTCTCCGGCGTGGCGCCGGGCCGGGCCACGGCGTCCATGACCGTGGCCCCGTCGATGGTCAACGGGCACGACATCGGCCACGGCGGCTACGTCTTCCTGCTCGCCGACACCGCCTTCGCCTTCGCCTGCAACACCTACGACCGCGTCACCGTCGCCGCGGGCGCCGACGTCAGCTTCCTCGAGCCGGCCCGGGCCGGCGACGAGCTGACCGCCACCGCCGTCGAGCGCTCCCGCCGCGGCCGCTCCGGCCTCTACGACGTCACCGTGACCCGCGCCGACGGCACTGTCCTGGCCGAGTTCCGCGGCCGCTCCCGCACCCTGGACAAGCCGATCCTCTGAACATGCACAAGCCGGGGGGTGTCGTTCGAGGAGCTCCTCGCCGCGCGGCTCACGGCGCTGACCCGCTACGCGACCGCGCTGGCCGGTGATGCCGACGTCGGCCCGGCGGCAGCTCGCCGCCCGGCTGCGGCGGGAGCGGGCGTTGACCCGCGGTCAGCCCGTGAGCTCCGCCTCCGGCACGCGGGGCGCGGGCTGGCTGCGGTCGTCGGCGTGATCGAGGACCCGCAGGCAGGACAGCACGACCAGAGGCAGTGCGGTGGCGACCGCGGCGCCGAGGACGTTGAACGAGACGCCCTCGATCAGCCCGGCGATCAGGCCGGCGACGACCAGGCCGGACAGCGCGCCGCGCACCGGCGGGAAGACGCCGAGCAGCCGCCGCGCGCCGCCCCAGTCGCGGATGAGCACGAAGGTGGTGTACACCACCGTGCCCAGGACGAGCACCGTGAGCGGGCTCGTCACCGTGGTCACGACGTTGGCCTCGCCGATGCGCCGGGCGATGAACCCGGCGGTGCCGTCCTGGGTGCGCACGAGCAGCCGGCCGACGCTGCTGCGCTGCTCCTCGGGGCGGAACAGGTCGAGCACGCCGAAGCCCGCCATGACGAACAGCGCGGCCCCGCCGGCCCAGAGCAGCCGGGTGATCGTGAGCCAGCCGCCGACGGCCATCGCCGCGGCGATGCACACGCCGGCGGTGAGTGCGACCGCGCCGGAGGCGTCGGCGCCGAGGTACGGGCTGCCGATCATGACCATGCCGAAGGCGCCGATGACGGCCACGACGAACGGGCGCCACCGCCGTTCGAAGCGCTGCGCGAGCGCGGCGCCGCCGAGCAGCGCGCCGGTGACCAGCAGGCCGAGGCCGATGACGCCGACGCCGGCGTAGCGGCCGCCGACCACGGTCGAGTAGCCGGCGACGCCGTTGAGCTGCAGCCGCGACCCGGTGAGCACGTCGAACGCGACGGCGAGCGCGGCGACCGCGGCGACGCCGCCGAGGGGCGCGATGGCGCGGCTGCGGCGGGTGACGTACGCGATGAGGAACGTGGCCACGCACAGCACCCCGAGGGTCACCCCGCCGAAGCCGAGCCCGGGCCGCATCCACCGCCACCAGGGCAGCAGGTCGGCGACGAGCGCGGCCGGCACGGCCAGAGAGGCGGCGATCAGCAGCACCTCGGCGCCCCGCACGATCGGCCGCGGCACGGGCCGGAAGGCCAGCGGCCCGGGTGGGCGCCGGGCCCGCCGCAGCAGCGGCACGCAGGCGACGAAGAGCAGCAGCTCGGCCACGACGAGGGTGGTGAAGAAGTTGGTGCCGACCCGGCGCTGGACGGTGGCCTCGCGGTCGGCGTCGGCGAGGCGGCTGACCGCGGCAGTGACGTCGGCCGGGCGGCCGTTGCCGGTGGCGGAGGCGGCGCCGCCGGCGAAGAGCTTGCCGGGCACCGGCCGGTCGAGGGCGGCCAGGGCGGTCGGTGCGAGGTCGACGACCTGGACGTAGCCGGGCCGCGACGTCGACGGGGAGGTGAGCCAGCCGCCGGTGAACCCGGGTCCCTGCGCGATCGCGACGTGCAGCCGGCTGGTCGCGTCGAGGTCGGACAGGCCGGCGAGCACGACGACGGAGCTCCTCGGCCGGGCGGCGAGGATCGAAGCGAGCGCGGCGTCGGCGCGGCGGGCGTCCGCGGCCCGTGACACCGGGTCGTCGCCGGCGATCTGCCCGAGGTCGATCAGCGTCAGCGCACATTTGTCGAGCAGCCGGTCGTCGAAGTTCTCGGAGTAGATGTCGATGCGCCCGTACGGGCGGGCGGCGGCGACCGCCGCGCCGGGCCCGATCGCGGTGGTGCACCGCACGCCCTCGGCGAGCGCGCCCGGCTGCGCGCCCCAGTGCAGGGCCCGGTTGCGCGCGACGATGTCGCTCTGGTCGGTCAGGGAGGCGCCGGACTTGTCGACGGTGACCGGCACGCCAAGCTCCGGGCACACGGGGGTCACCGGCCCGGCGGTGTACACCGCGAAGTTGCCCGACCCGAGCGTCAGCCACCCGTCGCCGGCGCAGGTGATCCGCCGGGCCGAGCGCACCGACAGCGCGCCGATCGCGCCGCTCTGGGCCATCTGCCACATGGCCGGCGTGTCGGCGGCGTTGATGTCGTCCCAGCGCAGCCCGGCGACGCCGACGACGAGGACGTAGTCGGCGGCCGGCGGGGCCGGCGCGGCGGCCGGCTGCGGGACCAGCGCGACGAGGCCGAGCAGCCCGGCGAGCAGTGCCAGCAGTGCCGGGGTGAACCGATGCAGCCAGTGGCGCATCAGCGCTCCCCGCGGTCGCGCAGCTGTGCGTACACCGCCTCGGCCTGCTCGACGCTGTCCTGCTCGGTCGGCCAGCCGGCCGAGCGCTCCTTGCCCAGGCGGCCGAGCCGCTCGCGCGCCGCGGGGTCGTCGAGCAGTCCGACGACGGCCTCGTACACGGCGTCGACGTCGTGCGGCGCCACGAGCCGGGCCGCGGACCCGACGACGTCGGGGACGCCGCCGACGGAGGTCGACACCAGCGGTACCCCCGCGGCCATCGCCTCCTGGATGAACAGTGGCTGGCCCTCCCACACGCTGGTCGCCACGACGAGGTCCGCGGCGCCGAGCAGGTCCGGCACGTCGTCGCGGTAGCCGAGCAGGTGCACGGGCGCGTGCTCGACGGAGATGCGCTGGGCCAGCGACATGTACGACGGCCCGCTGCCGGCGATCGCCACGAACGGCTCGGGCTCCCGGTCGCGCCAGCGCACGGCGGCGGACACGAGCGTCTCGAAGCCCTTCTGCGGGTGCAGCCGCCCGACGGCGAGCACCAGCGGTTGCCCCGGCTCGGCGCCGAGCTCCTCGCGCACCACGGCCCGGTCGCGCGCGACGGGCCGCAGCACGGGCGCCGGCACCTTGGCCAGCCGCACGTCGCGCGCCCCGAGCTCGCGGGCCCGGTCGGCGAGGTCGCTGGAGACGGCGAGGGTGACGTCGGCGGCGCGGGCGACCCGCCGCTCGAGCGGCAGGTAGAGCTTGCCCCGCAGCCCGGTGGCCAGCACCAGGTTGTGCCAGGTCACGACGAGCGGCGTCCCGCCGGTGCGGGCGAGCGCGGCGACGAGGCCGGCCCGCAGGCTGTGCGCGTGGATGACATCGGCGTCGCGAATGGCGCGCCGCAGCGCACGCACGGCGAGCACGTCCCCCGGCTGCGGGCTGGCCGGGATCTCGACGGGCACGAACCTCGCGCCGCGCGCCGTGAACCCGAACTGCTCCTCGGTGGCCGCCGGCCCGTGCACGCTGACCTCGTGGCCGCGCGCGACCAGGCCTTCGGCGAGCATGGCGACGTGCCGCCCGGTGCCGCCAGTGGTCGTTGCCAGGACCAACGCGATGCGGGCGCCCACTACCCGTCCCTTCTTCCGGTCAACCGCCGCAGGGTGGCCCGGTCGCCGACCGCCGCCCCGGCGAGGAAGACCGCCGCCACCACGACTCCGCACAGCATGCCCTGCGTAACCGCCCCGGCCACACCCGGGGTTGTCAGTTGCCCCCGAACGAGCAGCCCGACGCCTACGGCCGCCGCGGCGGACAGCAGCGACACGGATGCGGTACGCCATGTGCCGCCCAACGCCTCGCCACCGGCCCGGCGGCGCACCGCCACCAGCAGCGCCGCCCCCAGCACCAGCATGCCCACCGAGTTCGCCGCCGCGACCGCCGCCACCCGGTCGGCAAGGGGCAGCGCGAGGGACAGCGTCACCGCGGCCACGGCGCCCGCCCCCCAGCCGATCGCGGTGGCGAGGGCCGCCGGGTAGGCGTTCCCCCCGGCATAGAGCGCCCTCGACAGCAGCGCGAACAGCCCGTACCCGAGCAGCCCCGGCGCGAACCACGCCATCCCGGCCGCGAGCGTGCCCACGTCGGGCGGCTCCGAGGCGGCGGCGGCGAGCAGCACCGCGATGGGCCGCGCGAGCACGATCAGCCCGGCCGCGCCGAGGCAGCTCAGCAGCACGACGGCCCGCGTGGGTGGCGCGAGCGCGGCGGCGAACCCTTCCCGGTCGCCGGCGGCGCCCCGCTCGGCCAGCGCCGGATAGGCCGTGGTCGCCAACGGCACCGCCAGCACCGCCCAGGGCAGCAGGAACATCGTCTGCGCGAGCGAGTAGGTGACGATGACCCCGTCCCCCGGCCCGTAGCTGACGAGCCGGATCGCCAGCCCGAGCACCAGCTGCTGCGTGCCTACGGTGACGATTCCCGCCACGGCGAGCGGCTTGAGCGTGGCCACGGCCCCCACATCGAGCCGCGTGGAGGCCCGGATCCCCAGCCGCAGCCGCCCGACGGGCACGACGAGGCACAGCGACAGCACCGCGACGGCGAGCGTGGTCCCCCCGGACAGCACGAGCAGCTCCCCGCCGGACACGCTCCCGAGCCCGGCCCCGTTTCCGGCCAGCACCCCGAACACGATGTACACGCCCATGACGGTGAGGCTGGACAGCAGCGGCGCGATGACGGGCCACGCAAACCGCCGGTACGTCTGCAGCGCCCCCGTCAGCACGATCCCCACCCCGTAGAGCGGCAGCTGCGGCGCGAACACCCGCAGCATGTCGGCCCCGGCGTCGATGACTTCGGGCGGCTTCCCGCTGGCGAGCACCTGGACGAGCGGATGCGCAAACACGGCGACCAGGAGCGCGACCGGCACGAGGATGATGACGACCCAGGTGAGCAGCGCACCCACGATCCGCCCGACCGTCTCGCGGTCCTTCCCGGCGAGCAGCGGCACCACGAGACTGGCGAGCGCCCCACCGGCGACGAGCTCGAAGATGATGTTGGGCACGGTGTTCGCGGCCTGATACGCACTTCCGAGCCCGGTCGCGCCAACGGTCGAGTTGAACACCATAATGCGGGCAAATCCGGCAATCCGGCTCAGAATGGTGAGTCCCGCGACGAGCGCCGCCGCCCCGAACAGCCTGCTTCTCGTCACCCGCGCGGATACTGCGACGGCTTACGCGGCCGCCGGCCGCCTTCCGGGCCTTCCGCGGACATTTCCGGCATTTCCGATTCATCGCCAACGGTGTCATCATCCGGGCCGTCGTCGGGACCCCGCCGGCCCCACTGGTCGAGGCGGTTCAGCAGCGGGTTGGCCTCGATGACCTTGGTGAAGCTCACCTTCTCGCTGGCCGCCGTCAGCGCCACGATCCCCGCCAGGGCGGCGAGGCGTCCGAAGGTGCCCGTGCGGGCCGTGTACGCGGTGCCGAGCAGCGCGCCGAGCGCGTTGGCCCCGGCGTCGCCCAGCATGATCTCCTCACCGAGGTCGGCCGGCAGCAGCGCGCTCGCCGCGCCGATCGGGCCGGACGCGCCCAGCGGGGTGCCGGCCGCGAGCCCGGCCTTCAGCGCCCGGCCCGGGCGCAGGTCGAGCAGGTTGAACAGGTTGGCCGACCCGGCGATGACCCCGGCGCCGAGGACCACGTCGATCGCCCGGCGGCGGGGCAGCAGCGCGGCGGCGACGAGCCCGGCGGCGCCCACCCCGGCGATCTTCACCAGGCCGCTGGTCACCCGGCCCTGCCGCAGCGCGCCGATGTGGCCGCGGAAGCCCTTGGCCGAATGCTCGGGCCGGCCGCCGACGAGGTCGTCGTAGAGGCCGACGGCGCCGGAGCCGAGCCCGGCGACCACGGTCGCGGCGGCGTGCTCGGGCCGCTGCACGACGGCGCCGGCGGTGGCGCCGAGGGCGAGCGCGGGCCCGCCGGCGAGCGACACGCGCCGGCCGTGGAAGTTGGTGCGCTCGAGCGCCGGGCTGTCCCGCAGGGCACGCAGGGCGGCGCGCGCCACCCCGCCCGCGACGGGGCCGGCCAGCGCGCCGGTGACGAAGCGCAACAGGCGCCTACGAGCCATTGCCCACGCTCGCCGTCTTCGGCAGCAGGCTGCTCGCCCCGTCGCCGATGCCGTAGTGGCCGGTCTTGCCGCCGAGCCGCTCGACGAGCGCCATGACGGCCGCGACCTGGCCGTATGCGGTGACCGCGTTGTCGACCGTCGAGATCGACTTGGCGATGGAGGCATCCCCGCGTACCGACGAAACCAGGCCGTTGGCCGAGAGCCCGGCCACGACGACGCGCCCGGCCAGGTCGAAGCGGCTGGCCAGGGTCAACGCGGCGGTGTTGCGGTCCTTGGCGTCCTTGCCCGTGGCGGGCGCACCGGCGACGATGACGACCGCCTCGGCGGGCGTCTTGAAGTCCCCGTCGAGCCCGATGAACCCGCTGGCCTCGTACGTGCTGAGCACCGTCCGGGTGCCCTCGACCTGCGGGGTGCCGGTCTTGCCGACGAGCACCGCGGCCAGCAGCGCGGCCGAGGTGTCCACGCCGTTGGCCTGGTTGGGCAGGGCGCCGCTCAGGCCGGGCGGCGCTGAGGACTCGGCGAGCTGGAGCAGCGTCGCGCTGTTGCTGGCGGCCGTGAACTTCTCCTTGATCGTGAGCGTGCCGGCGACCTTGGCGCCGGCTGTGCCGAGCATGCTCGCGACCCCGTCGGTGGCGGTGCCGACGTCGCCGCTGTCGCTGCCGTCGAGCTTGATGAGCAGGACGTTCTTGCCGTTGAGCTTGTTGGTCAGCAGCATCGGCGCCACCTCGGTGGCGAAGTCGGCGTTCTTCTTCAGCTCGGCCCGGGACTGCTCGAGGTCGTCGCGCAGCTGCTGCTTCTCGTTGGTGATCTTGTTGACCTGGTCGTTGAGGTTCTCGGCGAGCGGCCCGTTCGCCGCTGCGGTCCCGACGACGAGGCCGATGGCCAGCGCCAGGAAGACGGCGGCCAGCGACACCACGTGGTACCGGAAGTTGATCACAGCAAAGGCGGCCTTCTACGAGAACAGCGTGAAGATCAGGTTGTCCCACCACTCGGCGATGACGCCGAGATAGGCCCGGCCGATCGTGGTGACCGCGAGCGCGGCGGCCATCGCGGCGATCGCCGAGGCGAGCAACAGGATCAGCGACGATCCGGAGAGGCTCTGCCGGTACAGCCTACTGACCCCCTTGGCGTCCACCAGCTTGCCGCCGAGCTTGAGCCGGGTCAGGAACGTCGAGGCCATGCCGCCACGGCCCTTGTCGAGGAACTCGATCAGGGTGTTGTGGGTGCCGACCGCCACCAGGAGCGATGCGCCCTTCTCGTCGGCCAGCAGCATCGCGATGTCCTCGCTGGTCGCCGCGGCCGGGAAGGTGATCGCCTCGACGCCGAGCCGCTGCACGCGGGCGAGCCCGGGCGCGCGCCCGTCGGGATAGGCGTGCACGACGATCTCGGCGCCGCAGCGCAGCACGTCGTCGCTGACGGAGTCCATGTCGCCGATGATCATGTCCGGCGTGTACCCCGCCTCGACCAGCGCGTCCGCGCCGCCGTCGACGCCGATGAGGACCGGCTTGTACTCCCGGATGTAGGGCCGCAGCACGTCGATGTCGGCCTTGTAGTCGTACCCGCGCACCACGATCAGGCAGTGCCGCCCGGCGATCTGCGTCTGCACCTCGGGCACGCCGACGCCGTCGAGCAGCAGCCCGCGCTCCTGCTTGAGGTACTCCAACGTGTTGGCCGCGAACGCCTCGAGCTGCACGGACAGCCCTTCACGGGCGTCGGCCATCGCCTCGGCGACCGAGTCGGAGTCCTGCCGCACGCCCTTGGCAACGGCCTCCTCGCCGATGTACACGGTGTCGCCCTCGATGCGCACCGACTCGCCCTCGCGCAGCCGGTCGAACAGCTCCTCGCCCAGGTCGTCCACGAGCGGGACGCCGGCCTTGATCAGCCCTTCGGGCCCGAGGTTCGGATACCGCCCGGACACCGACGGCTTCGCGTTGAGCACCGCCGCCACGCCCGACGCGGCCAGCGAGTCGGCCGCCACCCGGTCGAGGTCCACGTGGTCGATGACCGCGATGTCCCCCGGCCGCAGCCGCCCCACCAGGCGCTTCGTCCGCCGATCGAGCCTCACGACGCCAGCGATGACACCCGGCTCGGCGGGCCGGGTGCGGCGCAAGGTTGGAAGTCGCATCAGCACCATCCTGGCATGGACCGACGCCGAAAGCTGTGCGCGACATGTCCACCACCAGGTGGAACGCCCCATTTCACGTTTCGGCGTGACGCCGGTCACCCTGCCCGCCACGCGCGCGTGTGTCGCGCACCTGACAGTGTGAGCGCGTATTTACGACGCGCCGACCCGCCTCACGTCTGCACAGGGTTCCATCGTGAGGAGTCGCCTGATGGAAACATTATCGTCGATCCGCCTGACCCGCGTGCCGAACCTCGCCGGAAAGACCCCGGCCGAGGCCACCGCCGCCCTACGCGCCGCCGGACTCGAGCTCGGAGTGATCCGCGAGGTCGGCCCGTCCGGCGCCATGATCGTGCTCGAGCAGTCGACCTTGGCCACGACCGTCGCGCCCGTCGGCACGAGGGTCAACCTCCTGGTCGGCCGGTGCTGAGAACCGCCGCCCCACTTCGGCTGCCAGCAGCAGCATCCCCGCACCCGCGTAGGCGAACAGCAGCGCCTTCCAGGGTTGCCCCGAGAAGTGCCTGCCGCACCAGTACCCGATAAGCCCGGCCATCGAGGCCCAGAGACTCACCCCGAGCGCCGTCCAGGCCTGAAAGCGCCCCGCCGGGTACCCGACCACCCCGGCGGCCAGCGCGGAGGCCGACCGCCCACCCGGCAGATACCGCGCGAACACCAGCACCTGCCCCCCGCGCCGGTCCAGGGTCTTCCCGGCCCAGTAGTAGGCCGCCAGCCCGCGCGTCCTGCCTTGCAGCCGCCGCAGAACCCCCGCTCCCGCCCGCAGCCCGATGCGATAGGACAGCACGTCTCCAGCGAACGCCCCCGAGGCGGCCGCGAGGATCACGAGCACGATATGCGGCGACCCAGTGGACCCGGCCAGCACCGAAACAGCAATCAACGTGGATTCACTGGGCGAAAGCGGAACAATCGCATCCAGCCCAGCCACGAAAAACACCACCAACAACACCCAGGGCGACCCCGCAACCGCATCCACCACAGTCACAACGTAGAGCGATGGATCAAACACCCCGTGAACCCAAGCGGTCCTTACAAAACCGCAACCACTACCACGGCCAAACCGCAACAACCGCAACCACTGCCACTGCCACAACCGCAAGGGGGCCGACGAGGCCGCACGGCTTTCCCGGCCCAGTGCCCAGAGCAGACACCTTCCCCCGGCCCCGCCCCGGCCCCCCGGCCCCGTAACGCGGAAAAGACCCTCAGGCCTTCTCCCGATCCGCCACCGACAACAACTCCTCCGCGTGCGCAATCCCCAGATCCGAATCGGGCAGCCCTGCCAGCATCCGAGCCAGCTCCCGAGCCCGCTCCGTATGCTCCACAACCCGCACCCCACTGGTGGTGACCGCCCCACCCGTGTCCTTCGCCACCACCAGATGCCGATCCGCAAACGCCGCCACCTGCGGCAGGTGCGTCACCACCAGCACCTGATGCTCCCGAGCCAGCCGAGCCAGCCGCTTGCCGATCTCCACGGCGGCCGTCCCGCCGACCCCGGCATCGACCTCGTCGAACACGAGCGTCGGCGGCCCGCCAACCCCGGCGAACACGACCTCGATCGCGAGCATGACCCGCGACAGCTCACCGCCCGACGCGCCCTTCTGCAGCGGCTGCGCCGGCGCGCCCGGATGCGGCAGCAGCCGCAGCTCGATGTCGTCGGCCCCGTCCGGCCCGACCCCGCTGTCCACGCCCGACGCCGTCGGGATCAACGGCCCGTTGCCGGCCGCCTTCGGCACCACCACGACCTCGATCCGCGCGTGCGGCATCGCCAGCCCCGCCAGCTCGACGGTCACGTCGGCCGCGAACCGCCCGGCCGCCTCCTGCCGCGCCGCCGACAGCACCGCCGCCAGCTCGGCCACCTCGCCGTGCAGCCGCTTGCGCTCCCGGTCGAGCTCCTCGAGCAGCTCGTCGGAGGTGTCGAGCTCGGCCAGCCGCGTGCGCGCGTGCTCGGCCCAGGCGACGACGCCGTCGACATCCTCGGCGTACTTGCGGGTGAGCGCCCGCAGCGCCGCCCGCCGCTCGTACACCTCCTGCAGCCGCCCCGGATCGGCATCCAGCGACGCCAGATAGGTGCCCAGCTCCGTCGAGACGTCCCCGGCGAGCGTGGCGACCTCGTCGAGCCGGGCGGCGAGCTCGCCCAGGACCCGGTCGACGCTGGACTGCCCGTCCAGGGTGCGCCGCGCGGTCGCGATCAGGCTCAGCACGTCGACGACGTCGTCGCCCTCGCCGGTGCCGGCCAGCGCCACGTGCGCCAGCTGCGCGGCCGAGCGCAACCCCTCGACGTGCTCGAGGCGCTGGGCCTCCTCGCGCAGCAGCTCGTCCTCGCCGGGCTGCGGATCGACCCGGGTGATCTCGTCGAGGCCGAGCCGCAGCAGGTCGGCCTCCTGCGAGCGCTGCCGCGCATTGGCCCGCCGGTCGGCGAGGTCGTCCTCGACGGCCCGCCAGCGGTTGTAGAGGTCGGTGAACTGCCCCAGCAGCTTCTCGTGCTCCGGCCCGGCGTAGCGGTCCAGCGCGGCGCGCTGCTCGGCCGGGCGCAGCAGGCGCAGCTGGTCGGACTGCCCGTGCAGCGCGAACACCCGCTCGCCGACCTCCGACAGCAGCGACACCGGCACGGTGCGCCCGCCGACGTGGGCGCGCGAACGGCCCTCGGCGGTCAGCGTGCGGCTCATCAGCAGCGTGCCGTCGTCGTCGACCTCGGCGCCCGCGTCGGCGATGCGGCTCTCCACCGCGGCCCGCACGTGCTTCGGCAGCGTCAACCGGCCGTCGACCGTGGCACGACCCGGGTCGGCGCGCACCCGCCCCGCGTCGGCCCGTCCGCCGAACAGCAGGTTGAGGCTCGTCACGACCATGGTCTTGCCCGCGCCGGTCTCGCCCGTGATGACCGTGAGGCCCGGGCCGAGGGGCAGGGTGGCGTCTTCGATCACGCCCAGTCCGGTAATGCGGAGTTCCTCCAGCACGTGAGGAACACTAGCCGCGGGGTATGACAGTTCTCTACTCAGCACACCGTATTGGCGCGCCGCCGGCCCACACGACCGCGCCCTCAGTGGTGCCGTTGGTTGTGCCGCCACCCCTCGACCGGCAGGCCGAACTTCGCTACGAGACGGTCGGTGAACGGGCGCTCACGCAGGCGTACGACGCGGACCGGGAGGGCTCCCCGGCGTACCGTGACCGTGGCTCCCGGAGCGAGATCCATCACTCGCCGCCCGTCGCACGACAGCAGCGCGAAGCTGGTGAAGGGCTCCACGTTCACCGTGATCGTCGACGCCGGCGAGATCACCAGGGGCCGGCTGAACAGCGCGTGCGCCGAGATCGGCACCAGCAGCAGGGCCTCCAGCTCCGGCCACACGACCGGCCCGCCGGCCGAGAAGGCGTAGGCGGTCGACCCCGTCGGCGTGGCGCACACCACGCCGTCGCACCCGTACCGCGACAACGGCCGCCCGTCGACCTCGACGAGCAGCTCCAGCATCTTCTCGCGGGCGCCCTTCTCGACGGTGACCTCGTTGAGCGCCCACGAGTTGCCGACCAGCTGCCCGCCGTGCTCGGCGGTGACGTCGATCGTGAGGCGCTCGTCCACCGTGTACGACCCGTCGACGATCTCGCGGACCGCCTTGTCGACGTCGCCGATCTCGGCCTCGGCCAGGAAGCCGACCTTGCCCAGGTTGATGCCGAGCAGCGGCGCCTTCGCCGGCCGGGCCAGCTCCGCGGCGCGCAGCAGCGTGCCGTCGCCGCCGAGCGCGAACACGATCTCGACGCCCTGCGCGGCCTCCTCGCCGCTGACCGGCACCGCCCGCGGGATGTTGAGCTCCGCGGCCTCCTCGGCCAGCACCCGCACGGTGAAGCCGCTGTCGAGCAGGTCAGCCGCCACGGTCCGGGCATGATCGTTGTTGCTGGCCTTGCCCGTATGGGTAACCAGCAGTGCCTCACGTCCGCTCACGCCGCCACCTCCGCTTCGCTCCGGTCCCGCCGCGAGTCAAAGCCGTGTCCACGGTGAGCGGCCACTCCGCTGCGCTCCGTACCGCTCACGCCGGAACCTCCGCTCCAACCGCATCGTGCACCACGTCCGGGTCCACGGGCGGCGCGCTGCGGCGCAGCCACAGGAAGAATTCCACGTTGCCCTGCGGCCCCGGCAGCGGGCTGCGCGCCACGCCGGCAACGCCCAGGCCGAGCTCGGCGGCCGCGGCGGCCACGTCGAGCACCGCCGCGGCCCGCAGCTGCGGCGAGCGCACCACGCCGCGATCGCCGAGCGCCTCCCGGCCCACCTCGAACTGCGGCTTCACCATCGGCACGAGGTCGCCGTCCGGCGCCGTGCAGGCCGCGAGGGCCGGCAGCACCAGCCGCAGCGAGATGAAAGACAGGTCGGCAACAGTGAGCTCGCACGCGCCGCCGATCTGCTCCGGCGTCAGCGTGCGCACGTTGGTCCGCTCGATCACCTGCACCCGTTCGTCGGTGCGCAGGGACCACGCGATCTGGCCGTACCCGACGTCCACCGCCGCCACCGCCGCCGCACCCCTGCGCAGCAACACGTCGGTGAACCCGCCGGTCGAGGCGCCCGCGTCGAGGCAGCGCCGCCCGGCGACGGGCAGCGCGGCGAACGCGTCCAGGGCGCCGGCCAGCTTGTGCCCGCCCCGCGACACGTACTCGTCCTCCGCCGCCTCCAGCACCCGCACCGGGTCCGCCGGGTCGATCTGGGCCGCGGCCTTGCCGGCGGCCGTGCCGCGCACCTCCACCCGGCCGGCGGCGATCAGCGCGGCGGCCTGCTCCCGGGAGCGGGCCAGCCCACGGCGCACCAGCTCGGCGTCGAGACGGTTCCGGCGCGCCATCTGCCAGCAGCTCCCTGAGAGGTCAACGTTCCTCGATCGTGCCCAGCGTCTCCTGCATCGTGCGGTGGGCGTCGGCGTACACCGAAACCTGCTGCCGCAGTGGAAGCGACGCTACCTCGCCCAACGCCGCAACCGCCGCCTCGACCCGGCCCAGCACCGTCGCGCCGGGCGGCCCGGGCATCGGCCCCGGCCCGGGAACGGGCGCGCCACCAGGGCTCGGGGCGGTCACGACGCCGTCTTCCGGGGCGCGCGAGTGGTCTTCTTCACGGGCAGCTTGGCCGACGCCGGCCCGGTTTCGGAGGCGGCGGCGACGGTCTCGATCGCGGCCTTGGCGGCCGCCTTCTTCGCCTGCGCGCGACGAGCGGGCGCCGCCTTGGCCGACGCCTCGGCGGCCTTGGCCGCAGCAGTCTTCGCCGGAGCGGCGGTCTTCGCCGCAGCAGTCTTCGCCGGAGCAGCAGTCTTCGCCGGGGCGGCGGCCTTGGCCGGCGCCTCGGCGGCCTTCGCCGGAGCGGCGGTCTTGGCCGGCGCGATCTTCTTGGCCACGGCCCTCTTGGCCACCGCCTTGCGAGCGGAAGCCGGGGCCTCGGTGATCGCCTCGGCGCCAACCGGCGGCGCGGGCTCGTGCTCCGGCGCGACGGAGCTCACGGTCGCCTCCTTGAGCTGCGCCTCGAGCTCGTGCACGCGGTTTGTGAGCGACGCCACCTCCTCCGCGGTGGCCAGCCCGACGGCGCCCAGCGCCCGGTCCAGCTCGTACCGCACCAGCTTCGTCACCGCCTCACGGTTCGCCGACCCGGCCTTGAGCAGGTCCTCGGCCATCCCCTGCAGCTGCTCGGCGGTCGCGCCACTCTTGCCGACCAGGCGCCGGACCGTCTTGGTCGCCTTCTTCGTGGTGGCCTCGGTCATGCCGTAGGCGAGCTCCAGATACGCCCGCCATGCTTCCTGCGCCATATTGCGTCTCTCCTCCAAGTGGTGTACGCCATCACGCTACCGGGCGCGCCGCGACGCCGTACGGTACCGTCACAGTTCCACTGGACCGCACAACGACGGGGATTCGCGCAATGGCAACGGTTGACGAGTGTCGCGCCGCACTGCAGAAGCTCGCAGAGCGACTCGCGGCCAACGCGGCGCAGGCCCGTGAGAAGCTCGACTTCGACCGCACACTGGCCTGCCGCGTCACCGACCTCGACGTGGCGTTCCACGGCCGGCTGAGCGGCGGCCAGATCATCGACCTGACCGACGGCGACGACCCGCGCGCGAAGATCAAGCTCACTTCGTCCAGCGACGACCTCGTCGAGCTGGTCAACGGCCGCCTCAACGTCATGGCGGCCTGGACGAGCGGCCGCATCAAGATCGAGGCCGGCATGATGGACCTGCTGAAGCTCCGCAAGCTGCTCTGAGAGCCTCGGGCGGTCAGCCCAGCTTGAGCCACTTCAACGCGGCCTGAGCCCCGTCGCCGTCCGCGACGACCGCGCGTGCCTCGCTCTCCGCCCAGGCCACCCGGCACAGGGCCGCAAGAGCATCGACCGGACGTCCGTCCCCCGCGAGCTCCCACCGTCCCTCACGCTCAGTGACCTGCCATTGCCCCCGCAGTGGTACATCAGGAGTCTCCCCCGCCCGCGGCAGCGCGACACCCGGCTCGAAGAGCCCACCGAGGTCCTCGGCCACGAAGGTCGGCCGCCGCTCAGCGGGCGCCCCGAGCAACTCGGCGGCGTCGGACACCCCGGTCAGCACGAGCAGGCTGTCCATCCCGGCCCGGTTCGCCCCTTCGATGTCCGTGTCGAGCCGGTCCCCGACGACGAGCGCCCGCCGCGCACCGCGCTCCCGCGCCGCCTCGAGGAACAGCCCAGGGTCGGGCTTCCCCACGATCGTGTCCGGCTGCCGCCCGAGCGCCGTGGCGAGCGCCACGACCAGCGACCCGTTGCCCGGCAGCGGCCCCCGCGGCGAGGGCAGCGTCTTGTCGGCGTTGGTCGCGATCCAGGCGGCCCCGCCGCGAATGGCCACGGCGGCGTCGCCGAGGTCCCGCATGCGCACGTCCGGCCCGTACCCCTGCACAACGACCCGCGCTTCGGCCGCCTCCGTCACCGGCGTGAGCCCCGCGGCGACGACCTCCTCGCGCAGCGCCGGCGCCCCGAGGATCAGCACCGGCGTACCGGCCGGAAACCGCTCCGCCATCAGCAGCGCGGTCGCATGCGCCGAGGTCACGACCTCGCGCTCCACGGCCGGAATCCCGATCCGCGTCAGCAGCGCGGCAACGTCGCCCGGCAGCCGCGAGGCGTTGTTCGTCGCGTACGCGCTGGGCATCCCCCGCTCACGCAACTTCGCACACGCCTCCGCGGCCCCCGGAATGACCTGATCGACGAGGTACAGAACCCCGTCAAGATCAAAGATCACCAGGTCGTACTGCCCGACCAGATCCCCGCCATCGACGGCTTCCGCCCGGGCATCGCCCACGACCGCACTCACGCCGACCCCGCCTCGCCACGCTTCCCGGCTGCCTCGTCGCCCTGGCCCGTGTCACCGGCGTCGCCCCGGCCGCCTTCGCCCTGCCCGGCCTTGTCGTCACCGGCCGCGTCGTCGTCAGCTTCGTCGTCGCCGGCCTTGTCGTCGCGGTCCTTGTCGTCGCCGGCCTTGTCGTCGCCGGCTCGGACCTCGCTCGACGCGTCGCCCGCGCCGCTCTTGTCATCGCCGGACGCGTCATCGCCCTGCGCGGTCATCGGCTCCTGGTCGCCGAAGTCCCCGTCGCGCTCGTCATCGGCGTCCCCGCCGTCCTCGCCGCGCCCACGTCCTTCGTCGCCCTCGCCGCTGTCCCCGTCACGCTCGTCGTCTACGTCGTCGTCATCTTCATCGTCGTAGTCGTCTTCGTCGTCGTAGTCATCGCGGTCGTCGTCCTCGTCGTCTACGTCGTCGTCATCTTCGTCGTCGTAGTCGTCGTCTTCCTCGTCCTCGTCGTCTACGTCGTCGTCTTCCTCGTCGTCTACGTCGTCGTCTTCCTCGTCGTCGTCGTAGTCGTCGTCATCGCGATCGTCGTCCTCGTCCTCGTCGTCGTAGTCGTCGTCCTCGTCGTCTACGTCGTCGTAGTCCTCGTCCTCGTCGTCGTCGTCGCGATCGTCGTCGTCGTCATCGTCGTCGTCGCGGTCGTCGTCCTCGTCGTCGAGGTCTTCCTCGTCGTCATAGTCCGCCGCCGCACTCGCGCCGGCCTCGGCACGGTCCTCGCCGGCCCCTTCGCCGTCCTCCGAGTCGTCTTCCGTGTCGCCGTCGAGCGTGATCCCGTCGAGCTCGAGCAGCCGCTCAGCCGCGTCGGTACGCAGGTCCTCGTCCAGGTCCGCGGCCCGGGCAAACCACTCCCGCGCCTCTTCCCGCCGCCCGGCCCGCAGCAACGCATCGGCGTACGCGTACCGCAGCCGAGCCGCCCAGGGCGCCTCGGGCGCCGAGGTGAGCTCCCGGACCTGCAGCATCGCCACGGCCGCGTCCTGCTGCCCCATGTCCCCGCGGGCCCCCGCGGCAACGATCAGCAGCTCCACGATCTCCTCGGCCGACAGCTTCTCGCGGTCCGCCGTCCGGAACAGGTCGATGGCCTTCTCCGGCCGCCCGAGTGCCCGCTCACAGTCCGCGATGACCGCGATGTGCGTCTGCCGCCCGGTCATCCGGTGGTACGTCCGCAGCTCCCCCAGCGCCGTCTGCCACTCCCCGGCGTGATAGGCCGCAAGCCCCGCCGCTTCACGCACGACCGCGATCCGCGACGCCTTCCGCCGCGCCACGAGCGCATGCGCCAGCGCCAGCTCGGGGTCATCGTCAATGAGCTGCCCGGCCGCAACCAGCCGCCGCGCAACCTCCTCAGCCACGGGCCGCGCGAGCGAGCTGAGCTCAGCCCGCACCTCCCGATCGAGCTCCGACGCGTCGATGTCGTCCGCAAGCACCGGATCGGCAACCCGGCTGACAGTCTCTTCCCCGCTCTCGTCACTGCTGACGAACCCGGGATCGCTCACCCGCGGCCGGTACCCGCCGGCATCTCCACGCCGCAGCCCTTCGGCCCGCTGCGCCCCGGCGCCACGGTCCCCGGCGTCCCGATCCCGGAACCCCCCGGCGCGCCCGCGCTCACCGTCCCGATCGCGGTACCCCGGCCGATTCCCGCCCCGCTCCCGGGACCCACCGTCCCGATCGCGGAACCCCGACGGCCGATCGCCACGCGGCGCACCATCGCGGTCCCGGTCGCGGCCGCCTTCGCGGTCACGGAACCCGCCGTCACGGTCGCGGTAACCACCACCGGCCCGCTCACCGCGGAACCCGCCATCACGATCCCGGTACCCCGACGGCCGGTCCCCACGGGGCCCACCGTCCCGGTCACGGAACCCCGACGGCCGCTCACCACGGGGCGCACCATCACGGTCACGGAACCCGGACGGCCGATCGCCACGCGGCGCACCGTCGCGGTCGCGGAAACCACCCTCGCGCCCACGGAACCCAGACGGCCGATCGCCACGGGGCGCACCATCACGGTCACGGAACCCAGACGGCCGATCCCCACGGGGCGCACCATCACGGTCACGGAACCCAGACGGCCGGTCCCCACGGGGCGCACCGTCCCGATCCCGGAACCCGGACGGCCGATCGCCACGCGGCGCGCCATCACGGTCGCGGAACCCGGACGGCCGATCGCCACGCGGCGCACCGTCCCGGTCGCGGAAACCACCCTCACGATCACGCCCACGGAACCCGCCGTCACGGTCGCGGAACCCGCCACCGTCACGATCCCGGAACCCGGACCCCTCACGCCCGCGGTACCCGCCGGCCTCCCGATCGCGGAACCCGCCACCATCACGGTCGCGCGATCCACCCGAGAACCCACCACGGTGCCCGCCACGCTCTGGCCGATCACCCCGGAACTCACCCCGCGGCGGCCCGCCACTGTCACGGCCCCCGTCGCGGAAGTTCCCACGCCCGCGCTCGTCCCGGAATCGGTCCCCACGCGGCCGGTCGAACCCGGGCCGGTCATCACGCGACCGCTCCCCGCGCCCGAACGCGGGCCGGTCATCGCGCGGACGATCCCCGCGCCCCTGGTCGTATCCAGGCTTGTCATCGCGGAATCGATCCCCACGCGGCCGATCAAACCCGGGCCGGTCCCCGCGCGAACGATCTCCACGCGGCCCATCAAATCCAGGCCGGTCAGTACGGGAACGATCCCCACGCGGCCCATCAAACCCAGGCCGATCGCTACGGGAACGGTCGCCGCGAGGCCCATTGAATCCAGGCCGGTCACCACGGGAACGGTCTCCGCGCGGCCCGTCGAACCCGGGCCGGTCGCCGCGGGAGCGATCCCCACGCGGCCCATCAAATCCAGGCCGGTCCCCGCGCGAACGATCCCCACGCGGCCCATCGAACCCGGGCCGGTCACCGCGGGAACGATCCCCACGCGGCCCATCAAATCCAGGACGGTCACCGCGGGCACGGTCACCGCGCGGCCCATCAAACCCGGGCCGATCACCACGGGCGCGGTCACCGCGCGGCCCGTCGAACCCGCGCCGGTCACCCCCGCCATCACGGTCACCGCGCGGCCGATCACCACCGAAGCGGGACGGCCGATCACCGCCGGACCGAGCCGGCCGGTCGCCACCGAAGCGCCCACCGCGCCCACGGTCGTCACGCGGCCGGTCGTCGCCGGACCGCTCCCCGCGCGGCCGGTCACCCCGCGGCTGGTCGTCGCGGCCGCGAGCCGGCCGATCGTCGTCCTTGCGCGGCCGCTTCGGGCCGTCCTGACCGTTGCCGTCGTGTGGCATTGCGTTCACGACTTCATCCTTCCCGACCGGGGCGCGCCGTATGCGCTCGACCCCGGTAAACGAATCGAGGGCCGCCCACTGGGCGGCCCTCGATCGAGAGTTTGTCCGGCGGCGTCCTACTCTCCCACACTCTCTCGGGTGCAGTACCATCGGCGCTGGAGGGCTTAGCTTCCGGGTTCGGAATGGGACCGGGCGTTTCCCCTCCGCTATGGCCGCCGTAACACTAT